>JAGXRU010000250.1 GCA_018335765.1 Alkaliphilus sp. | reverse complement strand
ACCATCCACATCTTCTCGGTCTGCCTGTAGTGGTACCAAATTCATTTCCAACAATACGAATACGTTCACCAATCTCATTATCTAACTCTGTTACAAAAGGACCCTTTCCAACTCTGGTGGTATAGGCTTTTATTATGCCTAGCACTTCTTCTATCATGGTTGGCCCTATGCCCGAACCCACTGTAAAGCCGCCTGATATCGGATGGGAGCTGGTTACATATGGATAGGTGCCTAGATCTATATCTAGCAAGGTTCCTTGTGCTCCTTCAAACAATACTTTTTTACCGGCTTTTACAGCCTCATATACAATTACGGTGGTATCATCCACATATTTTCTGATTCTGTCAGCATAGTCTATGTATTGATTGATAATTTCATTTTTATCCAGCGGTTGCCCACCATAAATCTTTTCAATAATACTATTTTTTCTTTCTATTTGTTTTGAAACTCTGTCTATAAAAATATTTCTGTCCATTAAATCACAAATTCTTATGCCTGATCGCTCAACCTTGTCCATGTAACATGGTCCTATTCCCTTTTTTGTAGTGCCTATCAAATCTTCTCCCCGAGCATTTTCAGAAAGAGCATCAATAACTCTATGATATGGGAGAATCACATGAGCCCTATCACTGATTTTAATATTATCAGTTGATATACCCCGTGACTCAAGGTTTTCTACTTCTTTTAAGAATCCTTCCGGATCAAAAACTACACCATTACCGATAACATTTACTGTGTTTGGATATAGAATACCTGAAGGTATTAAGTGAAGGGCATATTTTTTATCTTCTACCACTACTGTATGACCCGCATTATTTCCACCCTGTGCTCTAACTACCACATCTGCTTCGCCTGCTAAATAATCTATTATCTTACCTTTACCTTCGTCTCCCCACTGAGCACCAACTATTACCACTGTTGACATTGTGGACACCTGCCTTTATTTTTATTGAAAAGTAACAAGGAATTTCTAAAATTCCGAACGCACACACTTTATACTAACAGAATAAGACGTTAAAGTCAACAAAACCCGAATATTAATAGAAATTATCTAATTATAATTCACATTTCCTCAAGAGGATACCCCATTACTTCTACTACTTTCATTAAAATATAAATGGTGACCAAGTTAGCTCAGTCACCATTTATATGTTATTTTTCCAGACTTTCAAAGTATTCATTTAAATCATTCATTAGTGTATCAACATTCATGCCGTGAACTGATGCAGCATCCTCAATACTCTCCATCGAGGACGCAGGACAACCTAAACAATGAAGCCCATGTCTCATAAATATCGGAACTGTACCTTTATCCATTCTCAAAACATCTGCAATGATCATATCCTTTGTCACCTTAGCCATAATATTCCTCCTAACTTATCTATTACTTTAACCATTACATTATATCATTTTTATAATAAAATCAAACAAGTATTGCATAAAAGGTTAATAAAGTTAAAATAATTTTACTTATATATCTTCGTATAGTCAATAATCATTAGAATCTTTATAGTTTATACACATATCCACAGCTTTATTCACAATTTACTATTATTGCTGTTGATATTCTGTTGATTTCTCGAATAATTTTATCTTCATGAAGGTTCTTTGTGCTGCCTGTCCAGATTTACAAATTTCGTATATTGCTCCAGCCATGCTAACTCTACAACGCCGGTAGCTCCATTTCTTTGCTTTGCTATAATAATCTCACCAATGCCTTTTTTCTCACTATCAGGATGATAATAGTCATCTCTATATAAAAACATCACTATATCAGCATCCTGCTCAATGGCACCTGACTCTCTTAAATCTGAAAGTATTGGTCGGTGGTCAGATCTTAATTCCGGTGCACGGGAAAGCTGTGACAGTGCGACCACAGGACAGTCCATTTCTCTCGCCAAACCTTTTAATGCTCTGGATATGGCTGATATTTCCTGTTGTCTGCTCTCTGCTCCTTTATCCCCAGACATGAGTTGCAGATAATCTATCATGATCATATCAAGGCCTTTTTCCATTTTAAGCCTTCTGGATTTCGCCTTCATTTCCATTACAGTTATGCCAGGCGTGTCATCAATATATATTTTGGCTTGGGAAAGAGGTCCCATCGCCTTCGCCAACCTCGGCCATTCATCATCGCCTAGGTTGCCTGTTCTGATTTTTTGTATCTCAATGTGAGATTCCGAACTTAGAAAACGTTGCACCAACTGTTCCTTCGCCATCTCCAAACTGAATATAGCGACAGATGCATTGCCTTTCAATGCAGCATTTTGAGCAATATTCAGTGCAAAGGCTGTTTTACCCATACTTGGTCTGGCAGCAATCAGAATTAAATCTGATTTTTGCAACCCGGATGTCTTTCGGTCAATATCCAAAAATCCTGTCGTAAGTCCGGTTAAGCTTTTCTTGTTGAGATATAGCTCCTCAATTCGATTAAAGCTTTCCATGAGGACTTCTTTTATAGGCGAAAACCCTTCCTGTGATCTATTCTGAGAAATATCGAATATGTTTCTTTCTGCTAAATCAAGTATTTGCATTACATCCTCTTGTGCCTGATATCCTTTGTCTAATATCTCTGAAGATGCTTTGATTAGTCTTCTTAGAATAGATTTTTCTTCAACTATTTTAGCATAGTACTTTGCATTGGTTGTAGTAGGAACTGAAGATGAGAGATTAACTAAATAACTAACCCCTCCAATAGCATCTATCGTCTTTCTTTGAGATAATTCTTCTGACAGGGTGACTAAGTCCACAGGCTCATCTCGATTATACAAAGACAGCATCGCCTCATAAATCTCCCTATGAGCCTCTTTATAAAAATCCTCACCCCTTATAATTTCGGTAGCATTTATTATCGCTTCCTTGTCAAGAATCATGGAACCTAAGACTGATTGCTCAGCTTCTACATTATGCGGTGGAATCCTACCCAAATACTCCATCATAAACCCTTATTCCCCTTTATTGATTTCACTGAAATCACCCTTCTATTCTGCCACGACCTCTACTTTCAATTTTGCTGTAATTTCATGGTAGATTTTTATTTCCACAATTGTTGTTCCCAATTCCTTTATAGGGTTTTCCAACTGGATTTTTCTCTTATCCAGATCAATTTTATGCTGATTTGTCATGGCTGCAGCAATATCCTTTGAAGTAATGGAACCAAATAATTTTCTGCCTTCCCCTGCCTTTCCCTTTAACAATACTGTTAAACCAGAAATTTTGTCTGCCAAAGCCTGTGCTTTAGCCACTTCATTTTGTTTTCTTTTTTCCTCCGAAGCTTTTTGCAGTTGTATGGATTTGATTCCACCTTCAGTGGCCTCCTTTGCCATCCCCCTAGGTATCAAATAGTTCCTAGCATGACCATCACTGGCGTTTACCACATTTCCTGCTTTACCTAGACCGTTCACATCTTTTAATAAAATAACCTTCATCACTCATCACCTTCCTCAAAATATTCCTCTATAGCTTGTTCCAACATTTCTATTGCTTTTTCCACAGTATTTCCCTTGAATTGTGTTCCTGCGACGGTCAAATGACCCCCGCCTCCTAATTTCTCCAGTATCACTTGAACATTGATATCACCCAAAGACCGCCCACTGATAAATATTTCATCTTCTTCTCTAATCCCTAACACGAAAGAAGCTGTTATCCCTCTAATATCCAATAGCTCATCAGCAGCTTGGGCAGCTACTAAGGATTCATTGTGAGTATTCTTTGGACATATGGACAGTGCAATGTTTTTCCTAAGTATTCTTGCATTCTTCACCACTTCTGCCTTAGCAATAAAGGTTTCAAGATCGTCTTGAAACAGCTGTCTCACATTGGTGGTATCTGCCCCTGATCTTCTCAACCAAGATGCAGCTTCAAAGGTTCTGACACCTGTTTTAAAGGTAAAGTTTTTTGTATCAACAGCAATGCCTGCCATAAGCCCTTCAGCTTCTACCTTCTCAATATTAATTTTATCTCCTATGTATTGCAATATCTCTGTTACCAACTCACAGGTCGAGGAGGCATAGGGTTCAAGGTATGTGAGAACAGCATTATCTATAAACTCAGTCCCTCTGCGATGGTGATCAATTAAAACTATTTTGTCCGCCCTGTCCAACACTTCCGGACATTGGGTAAAACTGGGTCTATGTGTGTCCAGCACCACCACTAAGGTATCCTTGCCCAGTATACTCAGCACTTCTTCATTAGTCACTAAGTTATAGTTGCCATGATCATTTACACGAGAATGCAGATTTTTAATTGCTTCATTTGAACCATTCAGAACTATGTAAGCTTCTTTCCCACGATATTTCGAAGCCCTATATACCCCTAATGCAGCACCGAAGCTATCCATATCAGGTACTTTGTGGCCCATTATCACAACTTCCTTGGATTGATCTATAAGCTGTCTAAGGGCATGAGCTATTACTCTGGCTTTCACCTTATTTCTTTTTTCTACAGCCTTTGTTTTGCCCCCATAGAAACTCAAAGCGTCAATATTTTTAACGATTGCCTGATCTCCACCCCTGCCCAAGGCTAAATCCATGGCCGTCCTGGCATATTCCTCTATCTTGGCAGGGTTTTTTCCATTAACCCCTATGCCTATGCTTAAGGTAGCAGGAATCTCATTTCCAACCTGTATTTCTCTTATTTCATCCAGTATAGCAAATCTTTTTGCTTGAAGTCTTTCTAAATACTGATTTTCAAAAAAAGCGACATACTTATCCTTCTGATAAGGTTTTAATAATGCATTTATTCTTGATGCCCAAAAATTTATTTTTCTTTCAATCTCTGCAATTATAAGCGGTCTGTTTTTTTCTTCGGTGCTTTGGAGTACGTCTTCATAGTTATCAACCTGAATCAATGCCACAATCATCTTTTCATCATTATATTTTGCCTTCAGATTTTTATAACTGGTAATATCTATCCAATAAAGCATAATAATATACCGTTCATCACCATCTTCAGCTATTTTTACTATATTATACAGCCCTTTGTAATGTCTATCATTAATCGTTACCTCAATTATCATATCTTTTTTGTCATTCAAAATATTGTCCACTTTAAAACCCGGCATCAATTCTTCAATGTTCATTTCCAATATTTCTTTTGCTTCCAACATCTCTGTGAATTTAGAATTGTACCAGCTGATGCTTCCATCAAATTCAATCATCACCAGGGGTATAGGCAAATTCAAGATAGCGTGTTTGGCGGCAGAATCTATATCATAGGATAACCCTTCAATATAGCGAGTCCAGCTTTCTTTTCTATCATGCTGAGTTTTCCAATTATAGTAGACAAGATATATAAGCAAAATTATACCAAGGCCTCCGATAATCAGGTTATAGCTCGCAATTATTCCAACAAATAATGTGATAATCCAAAGGTAAATCTTTGTGTCCGGAATTAATAATTTCCATAAAAATCTTTTATTTCCCATTGTTTGGCACTCCTAATATGCTTATCTGCTAATTTTCCAGTTTTCTAAAATTAATAAAAGAATCCATAAAGCCAATCATTGCCAATATCAATAATCCCATCTGATTAAGTATTACAAAGACGATAATAACTATCTTCAGAACCTTTCCTATTCCAAATGCCTCCATGAAATGACTTGCCACCGCCAGTCCTTGGATCAGATAAATGAGTTGAAATATAAGAAATACATTTGCTACCAAGGTATTGTAATCGACAACCTGCACATAACCCATCAATATGGTCAAAATAATAATAACTAAGGTTCCCATCAAAAAACTCTTTGGCAATCTGAATTCTTTAAGGGGTTTTAATGGCTCAATTTTATAGCCAATACGTCTAAGCACCTGTACGGTCAATACATAGTTTATATATGCCAAAAAAACAGAGGACATAATAATGGCTGCAG
>JAGXRU010000249.1 GCA_018335765.1 Alkaliphilus sp. | reverse complement strand
TTGATGAAGCCGGTATTGTTGTTAGCAGTAATAGCAGGAGGAGCGAGCGGGGTACTGACCTTTAGCGTAATGGGAGCAGGCTTAGTGGCGACACCGTCACCAGGAAGCATATTTGCATTGTTAGCCATGACACCAAAGGGCGGATTTGCGGCCGTAATAATAGGTGTAATAGTATCAACAGCTGTCAGTTTCTTGGTAGGATCCTATTTCATAAAGAGATCAAGTGCAGAACAAGATGAAAGTGAATTAAGAGATGCAAAACAAAAGGTGCAGGAGTTAAAGGGAACAAAATCAAAGCTAACGGTTAGCAACATAGTCTTTGCATGTGATGCAGGAATGGGTTCTAGTGCCATGGCTGCCACAAGCTTCAAATCAAAATTAAGAAATGCTGGGTTTGATATTGAAGTAATTAATACGTCGATAGAAGAAATACCACATTGGGCAGAGCTTGTCATAACCCATGAAAATTTGTCAGTCAGAGCAAAATCAGCAGCCAAAAACGCTGAACATATATCAATTAAGGATTATTTTAATGATCCTGAATTAGATCGTTTAATTGCAAGACTGCAAAGCAAAAACATAGCATCTGATATAGTGGATAGCAGTAAGGTTGAAGAAAATAACATACTAAAGAAATCGAATATTAAGCTGGGTTTAAAAAATATAGAGAAAGAAGAAGCAATAAAAATGGCAGGACAACTGTTGGTAGACAGCGGATATGTGGACCCTGAATATGTCGAGGCAATGCTTTTAAGAGAAGAACAACTGAGCACCTATATCGGAAAGGGTGTAGCAATTCCCCATGGAGTCGGAAAAGCAAAGGATAACATCAAAAAATCAGGCATGGTTGTACTACAATTCCCGGAAGGTGTGTCTTTTGGCGAAGAAAAGGTATGCTTGCTAATCGGTATAGCCGCTGTAGGAAATGAACATTTGAATATATTATCCAATATTGCTACTGCCCTTGAAGATGACGATCATATAGAAGGGCTTAATAGCACGAAAAATGTGGATGAAATTTACAATGCTTTCACGTTAGAAACAGTATAAACAGTACAAATTGAAGAACAGAGGTGAATCCATGATTATTACTTTAACTTTAAATCCTGCTGTTGACAAAACAATAGAGATAAATGATTTTAAGGTTAACAGTGTGAATAGAGTATCTTCAAATAGATTAGATTGTGGTGGAAAAGGGATAAATGTATCTAAGGTGCTGCGTGTTTTGGAAGCTGAAAGCAAGGCAATAGGCATTTTAGCAGGAGAATCAGGACAGTATATTAAAGGACAATTAGATAATCTTAAAATTGAGAATGATTTTGTATTTGTAGAGGGTGAAACAAGAACCAATATAAAGATTGTGGACAGAACGAAAAATACAAATACAGATGTTAATGAGAAGGGACCGGATGTATCTCGACAAGATCTAGATGAAGTGAAGCATAAAATTCTGAATACGCTTAAAGAAAAAAGTGTTTTGGTTTTGTCGGGGAGTGTCCCTAGTAATGTAAATAGTGATGTTTACAAAGATCTAATTCTGAAAGCAAAGGAAAAAGGCGTTAAAACATTACTGGATGCAGATGGGGAGCTTTTAAAACAAGGTATTGAGGCAGGACCATACTTGGTAAAGCCAAATATTCATGAGTTGGAGCGACTGTTTAATAAGAAAATCACAAGCGTTGATGAAGCTATAGAGACTGCGAAAAAAATATTTGACCATGGTGTTGAGATCATTGTCATATCGCTAGGTGCTGAAGGCTCAATTATTTTGACAAAGGAAAAAACGGTTATAGTAGAGGGCTTGAAAGTAGATGTGATAAGCACTGTAGGAGCTGGTGACGCGATGGTTGCAGCTTTGGCATTATCAGTCCACAAGGAATATTCATTAGAAAAAGCCATTGTCCTAGCTACAGCAGCTAGCGCTGCTAGTGTCATGACTTCAGGTACTGTACCAGGAGAGCTTCATATCATAAAGGAACTCGAAGAAAAGGTCAGGTTTCGTTATGTATAAAACAATGCATAAAACAAAAAGGTGGTTGAATATATGAAAACTAAAGCAGTAAGATTATATGGAGCAAATGATTTAAGGTTGGAAGAATTTGAATTGCCACAGATAAAGGATGACGAAATACTAGTTAAAGTTATTACCGACAGCATATGCATGTCGACATATAAGGCGGTTTCTCTGGGGGAAAAGCATAAGAGAGTTCCTGCAGATGTATCAGAAAATCCGATTATTATTGGACATGAATTTGCAGGAGTGATTGTAGAGGTTGGTGAAAAGTGGCAGCATCAATTCAAAGCTGGGGACAAATTTGCCATACAACCGGCACTGAACTACAAAGGAAGTATGAATTCACCAGGGTATTCATATAATTATTTTGGTGGAAACTGCACGCACACAATTATTCCTCAGGAAGTGATGGAACTAGGCTGTTTACTGCCCTATGATGGAGAATCCTTCTATGAAGCATCACTAGCCGAGCCGATGTCATGTATTATAGGTGCATTCCATGCTTCTTTCCATACAGTCCCTGGAAAATATGAGCATACTATGGAAATAGTAGAGGGCGGAAAAATGGCGCTTTTAGCAGGTTGCGGTCCGATGGGGTTAGGAGCAATAGACTATATTATGCATAGGGATAAAAAGCCGAGCATTTTAGTGGTTACCGATATTGATGAAGCCAGAATTGAGAGGGCAAGATCACTATTTACAGCAGAAGAGGCTAAGAAAAATGGCATTGAATTATTATTTGTGAACACAAAAAATGTTGAGAATTCAAGAGAATATGTAATGAGCCTTACGAATGGAACGGGGTTTGATGATGTATTCGTCTATGCTCCGGTAAAGGAAATTGTTGAGGATGCAGATAAGTATTTAGGTAGAGATGGCTGTCTAAACTTTTTTGCAGGACCGACGGACACTAATTTTTTAGCTGAAATAAATTTTTATAATGTTCATTATGCCGGAACTCATTTGATAGGAACTACCGGTGGAAACACAGATGACATGAAGGAGTCATTGCTAATGTCAGCACAGAAATTGATCAATCCAGGGGTGATGGTGACCCACATCGGCGGATTAAACGCTGTGGCAGATACTACTCTAAACTTGCCTAAGATCCCAGGAGGTAAGAAGCTCATATATACACACCTGGATATGGAATTGACAGCCATAGACGAATTTGAGGAAAAAGGAAAAGAAGATGCAGTCTATGCAGGATTAGCAGAGATTACTAAAAAGTATAAAGGCTTATGGTCAGCGGAGGCTGAAAAATATTTGCTTGAAAATTATAACAAATTAATATAGTATAGATATAGCCAATATGACAAAGATTGAAAGAGGTGTATAGCGTGAAAAAGGTTAGTGTAACTATCAAAAATAAAGAGGGTCTTCATGCAAGACCAGCTTCGATTTTTGTAAATACGGCTTCAACTTTCAAATCGAAAATAAATATCATAAAAAACGGCGATGAATCCAAGGAATATGCCGCTAAAAGTATTTTGTCTTTAATGAAAATGGCTGCTGCCGAAGGAGATGTTATTACAATCATAGCCGATGGTGAAGATGAGGACATGGTAATAAGCAAACTACAGAGCTTAATTGAAGGTGAATTATAGGGAGGAGGAGGGTTATTTATGTTCAAGGGGATTGCTGCTTCATCAGGGGTATCAATTTGCAAGGCTTTAGTATTAAAGGAAGTAAAATATAATATTGAAAAGAAAAACATTGAGAATGTTCCAAAAGAAATAGATAGCTTGCATGCGGCGTTAAAACTTTCAAGAGAACAGTTATCCAATGTAAAAAAAATTACAGAAAATAAGATGGGTAAGGATAATGCTGAGATATTTGAAGCTCATTTATTGATGCTAGATGACCCAGAATTAATCGGTGAAATTGAAGGCAAAATTAAAAATGAAAGTCTGAATGCCGAATTTGCCGTCAAGTCCACTGTAGAAACATTCGTCTCTATTTTCGAACAAATGGATAATGAGTATATGAGGGAGAGAGCGGCTGATATCAGAGATATAGGTAAGAGATTATTGAATAATCTTTTAGGAGTAGTGCATAGATCGATATCAGATTTAGAAGACAAATGCATTATTGTGACAAAGGATTTGACTCCATCGGATACAGCACAAATGGATCATGAAAAGGTTTTAGGAATAGTTACTGATATAGGAGGAAGCACATCACATTCAGCTATCATGGCTCGTTCTCTTGAGATTCCTGCGGTGGTAGGCTTAGGTAATATTTCTGAAGTTGTCAAAGAAGGCGATCTTTTAATTATAGATGGCGATGAAGGTTTGGTTATTATAAATCCGGATATTGAAACTCTCCAGAGATATAAGGATAAGCATGAGAAAAATGAGCAAGCAAAGCAGGAATTAAAAAAGCTGATGGATACAGAATCAATAACTATTGACGGCAGAAAAGTGGAGTTGGCTGGAAATATCGGAACTCCTGACAATGTATTGGGTGTACTTAAAAATGGTGGCGAAGGAATCGGTTTATTCAGAACTGAGTTTTTATATATGAATAAGGAAAATTTCCCATCGGAGGAAGAACAATTCAATGCATATAAAGCTGTATTAGAAGGAATGAGGGGCAAACCTGTTGTAATAAGAACTCTTGATATAGGTGGGGATAAGAAGCTGTCCTACTTATCTATTGATGAAGAAATGAATCCCTTCTTAGGCTATAGAGCCATAAGATTATGTTTAGACAGAAAGGATATTTTCAAGACTCAGCTTAGGGCGCTGCTTAGAGCATCTGTCTATGGAAATTTAAAGATCATGTTTCCTATGATATCAGGCTTGGAGGAACTTAGAGAGGCAAAGGCCATAACATGGGAAGTAAAACAAGAATTAATAAAAGAAAAAATAGAGGTTAGCGAGGATATAGAGCTTGGAATCATGATAGAAATTCCTTCTGCGGCAGTAATATCTGACATTTTGGCAAAGGAAGTTGACTTTTTTAGTATTGGTACCAATGACTTAATCCAGTATACTGTAGCTGTGGATAGAATGAATCAAAAAATTTCATATCTATACGACCCTTTTAACCCTGCTGTTCTAAGGCTTATAAAAAATGTAATAGACAATGCTCACAAAGAAGGAAAATGGGTGGGTATGTGCGGAGAAATGGCAGGAGATACGAGATTAACCCCAGTGCTTTTGGGCTTTGGGCTAGATGAATTTAGTATGAGTCCTTCGTCTATACTTAAAGTAAGAAAGTGCATAACAAATTTTGAATAT
>JAGXRU010000248.1 GCA_018335765.1 Alkaliphilus sp. | reverse complement strand
AGCCGGAAGGGTTAAACCTTTGGGCTAATTTGAAGACGCTACGAGATCCTTTGAAGCACAGGGTCAGTTTTTACCTGCCTTAGCAGGATAAGTCACTAGGGCTAAAACTCCCTGATCCAGCCACTAAATTATTGGATACCTTAGAAAGGTATGATCATAGGGGACTTGAACCCCTCACCATAAGGTGTTGCCATAGTTGATTACTCTACCAATTGAGTTACACAAACCACTCGGGTTTGGGAAGGAATCGAACCTTCTGCACATCAGTTCCTTTTTGAGATAAGCTTAGGCATACATAGGATCATGGATCAAATGCACCGCACAGTGTAAAAACTGCAGCATATAAGCTTCATCTTACAGCCCTTGGCTGTAATACTATATTATAATGAATCGCTTACTTAATCATAAAAAAAAGTATGCGAAAAGAACAAAAGCATTTCTTTTTTGAAAACAAAAAAACTGTACTACAAATGCAGTACAGTAAAGGTTGGATTAGCTGTTGTCTTAAATATTTGTTTTCATACTATTTTTTAGAAAAATCCTTTTTCTTAAACAAAGACCTAAGAAGTACGATCCACCCCCATGAAATGGTTAATGCAGGTAAGGCCGCTGTTAATACTGCCTCAAGAGGAGATGTTTGTGAAAATATTAATGGTCTGAAAAATAATATGAAGGTAATTGCCATTACAAGAAACAATATAATCCGTTCCATCATTGTCGATGGCGGTGTTAGAAAGATTTTCCTAATATCAATTTCTACTTTCACTTTCATACCAACCTTCCAATCTTTTCTTCTGCTAAAGCTATTATCTTTCCGGAGTGTAATAAATCTCTCAAAGTATTTATATAAGGGTAAAGATATGCATCCTCTTCCATAATTGGTACGGTACAAGCAATTTCGTCCAGTATTGCTTTAGAAGCAGTTCCAGGCATAAGACCCTCTTCCATAAATTGATGAGCTTGATATACGGATAATAGCTCAATAGCTAAAATGAATTCTAACTTTTCTGCGATTTGGCTTGCTTTCTTTGAAGCATTATAGCCCATGGCTACGTAATCTTCCTGACCACAGCAGGTAGGTGTTCCGTCAACGGTTGCAGGGTGGGAAAGGATCCTCATATCATTCAATAAACCAGCTTGTGTATATTGAGGGATCATTAGTCCTGAATTAAGTCCGGGATTCTTGATTAGAAATGAAGGATACTCCGAAATGTTACCATCAATCAGCCGATTGTTCCTGCGCTCTGACATCTTTGCAATCATTGTTGCGGCAATACAGGCTGAATCCATTTCTATACCAACATATGAAGAATCCGCATTACACCCTGAAATCGTCTCACCATCATCTCCTTCCGCCCAAATAATTGGATTGTCTGAACAGGAATTCATCTCTATTTCGATGGTCTTTAAAGCATCCTTTAATGTTTTTTTAGCTGCCCCATGGAGTTGAGGAATACAACGCAAGGATAAGGCATCCTGAAGGCGGTAATTTTCGAAATGCTTTGCAATCTCTGAATCAACAAGGAGCTTTCTGACATTTTCAGCTGTATTACTTTGCTCTTCGTGAGGACGGATGCGCATCAGGCGGTCATCAAAAGCTTTAGTGGTTCCTTTAAGCACTTCCAATGTCATTGCTCCTATGATATCTGCAGACCTTGAAGCATTCAACATATCGTAAAGTGCTAATGCTCCCATTGCTGTGACGCAGGTGGTTCCAGATATCAGCACCAGCCCCTCTTTAGAAGAAAGGTCTGTTTGCTTCAAGCCTGCTCTCTTTAATGCATCCTTTGCAGGAAGAAGTTCTCCATTTAAATAAGCTTTTCCTTCTCCGATTAACAATAAAGCCATGTGGGCTTCAGGGCTTAGATATCCTACGGATCCCTCTTTAGGTGCAAAAGGCGTAACCCCGCAATTCAAAAACTGCCTATATAATTCCATTGTCTCAATCCGAGCGCCTGAATAACCCTGTCCTACATTTTGCAACACTAACAGCATCGTTCCCCGGACTTCTTCTATGGATAGTGGCTCCCCCACTGAAGTGGCATGGGATAATATAATATTTTTTTGAAGCCTTGCCGTATCTTCTTTAGATATGATTTGAGTACATAGAGCTCCAAAACCTGTGGTAATCCCGTACATAACACGGCCTTCTTCAACCCATTTTTCAACCAGACTGCGTGATTTCTTTACTCGTTCAATATAAGAATCCGAAAATTCTACAACAGCACCATAACGGGCAACTGCAATAAATTCTTCCATGGTGATTCGGCCATTCAGAATAATCTTATGGATTTCCTTAGCCGGTATTTTTCCAGTCAAATTGTATGCCTCCCTCATCTATCTTAGATAATATTAAACACGACATTTAGCTAATGATTTCTTGTGTTGCTAGTTTCTTGCACCTATATTTGAACTCATGTTACCTAGTACAGGCAATTGCACTTTTTGGGCAATTCTCCACACATGATGTACATGATCAGCACTTTTCTTTGTAAAATTTTGTAAGTAGTCGGATAAACTGCGGCAGGTGACTAGATTGTTCAGGTACCTAGTAGTGCTTTATTGTATCTAAAAAGCCTTGATCATTATACATAGCTTCCTTCTCGGAAGAAATTAGGAAGAAGAGAACACTCTCTCCTTCCTGCCAACTTTTTTCACTCCTGAACCTTATCAATAAAGAACATCTTAAAACAAGAAATTACTTGAAGGACAAAAACGAAAAGTACAACGAATCCACCAGCAGCTGCAAGAAATTTAACACCGTCAACACCTTGTGAACCGCCTGCAAAAGCTACCATTAAGTATGCAATGGCACCCACTGAAATACCCCAAAGTAATTTTTGCCAAGTAGCAGGCTCCTCATCATGTTGAATCCCTCTTGTACATAAGGAAGCAACTGTTCTATTGATGGAGTCTGCAGCTGTTGAAAATGATAGAACAAGGGTAATCATTACGATTGGTATGATTATACCACCAAAAGGCATATGTCCTAAGAACGCCCACAGGGCAGCCACAGCCCCGTTATTGTTAATCGTACCTACTAAATCTAAAGTGCCGTTGGCCTGCCAGTAAATTGCTGTGCCTCCCCAGATACCAAACCAAACAACGCTAAATAAAGATGGCAGAATCCAGTTAATAATCATGAATTGGCGAATCGTTCTTCCATAAGAAATAATAGCAAGGAATATACCCATAAGCGGAGCGTAGGCAATCCATATAGCCCAGCAATATAATGTCCACCACATAACCAATGCTTCTCCACCGATGTCTATTGGATCTAATCCCCATACCCAAAAATTTTGAAGCCAGTACGCCATACCAGCGGTAGTCATTCTTAAAATATATAATGTTGGTCCAACAATAAACAAAAAAATTAAAAGGATATAGAAGATCTTTGAGTTTAAGTCTGAGCACCATTTGATACCTTTATCAATTCCAAGTACGGATGAAATTGTAAAGGTAGCTGTAATCACAATCGCTAAAGCCAACCATACAAACGAGCCTTGAGCAATGCCATAGGTCATTTCTAAGCCACTGCCTACCAAGGTCAGCCCTGCGCCAAGAGAAG
>JAGXRU010000247.1 GCA_018335765.1 Alkaliphilus sp. | reverse complement strand
GGAATTTTGAAGGGGGTGTTTTTATGAAAAGAACATATCAGCCAAAGAAAAGACAAAGAAAGAAAGAGCATGGTTTTAGAAAAAGAATGAGCTCTGCTAGCGGAAGAAATATATTAAGAAAACGTAGATTAAAGGGCAGAAAGAAATTGACTGCATAAGGCCGCATAAAGTGGCCTTTTTCTATAATGTATAAATAGTCGTTTTTTTTGCAAGGAATATTATCAAGGAACATTATCAAGGAACATTATCATTGAAGGTAGATTGTTTTTTTGAAGGAAGGCAATATCATATGGAAGAAATACAGAGATTAAAAAAGAATACAGAATTTCGAAAGGTATATTCTAAGGGAACTTCCTTGGCAAACAAATATTTGGTTTTGTTTTTCAAAAAAAATGATTTGCCTTACAGTAAGGTAGGTTTTTCTGCCAGTAAAAAAGTTGGAAAAAGTGTAGTTCGTAATAGAGCTAGAAGGCTGATGAAGGAAGGGTTTCGTTTATATGATTCTAGACTGAAGGAAGGATTTGATTTAGTTTTCATCGCTAGAATGAATATAATAAATGCTGAATTTAAAGAGATTGATAAAGCTATGATTTCTATTTTAAAGAGAGCAAAATTATTGAAATAGGTGAAGAAATTGAAGGAATTTCTAATATGTATGGTGAAAATATATCAAAGGTATATATCACCTTTAAAGCCACCTACTTGTAGATTTTATCCTACCTGTTCTTACTATGCCATTGATGCCTTGAAAAAATATGGTGTTTTTAAAGGGTTTTATTTAAGTTTAATTAGAGTTTTAAAATGTCATCCCTTTCATCCGGGAGGGTATGACCCACTAAAATAGATTACCATAGGGGGTAAATAATTTGAATTTTATTGCAGGTCCTTTAGGAGTTTTATTGAAATTCTTGTATGATGTAGTTAATAATTATGGTATTACAATAATTATATTTACTATTTTAATCAAGTTAGTTCTGTTGCCACTGACAATACAACAGTTAAAGCAAACGAAGCTAATGACCGCAGTGCAACCTAAAATAAAGGAAATACAGGAAAAATACAAGAACGATAAGGAAAAATTGAATATAAAAACCATGGAGTTATATAAGGAGCATAAAGTAAATCCTGTAGGAGGGTGTTTGCCACTATTGATTCAACTTCCTGTTATCTTCGGATTGTTCGCAGTGTTGCAGGAGCCTACAAAATATATTGCTGATCCGAGATTTGCAGAAGCAGTAAATGAAGGATTTCTTTGGATATCAAATTTAAGTGAGCCTGATAAAATTATTCTTCCTATTTTAGCAGCAATTACAACTTACCTTTCAATGAATGGACCAGGAGCACCACCGGTTCAAAACCAAACTATGAAAACTATGAATATGATATTTCCAATAATGATCCTTTGGTGGGGACGTAGTTTTCCAGCAGGGCTGACACTGTATTGGGTTGTCGGTAATGTCTTTCAGATGGGACAACAGTATTTCATAACTAAGGTTGGAAAGACTAAGGAGGAATTGAGTTAATTATGAATTATACGGAAAAATCAGGGAAAACTATAGATGAAGCCGTAAAATTAGCCTTAGAAGAATTAAAGGTTTCTAGAGAAAAAGTTGAAATTGAAGTTTTAGTAGAACCAAGCAGAGGTATCTTTGGTCTAATAGGAACAAAAGATGCAAAAGTTAGGGTTACTATTGTGGATAGTCCGGAAGAATTGGCTGTTAATTTTTTAAAAGATGTGTTGAAAAATATAGGTTTGGAAGCACAATATAAGACAACGATAATAGATGAAACTCTTAATATTGAGGTAATAGGAAAAGATATGGGTGTTCTTATCGGAAGAAGAGGACAAACACTTGATGCTTTTCAATATCTAGTAAGCTTGGTCGTCAATAAGAATAGGGAGAATTATCTAAGGGTACTGCTTGACACCGAGGATTACAGAAAAAAGAGAGAGCAAACCTTGGTCAGGCTGGCTAATAAATTAGCTTACAAAGTAAGGAAAACTGGTAAGGAGATAGTATTAGAACCCATGAATCCCTATGAAAGAAGGATAATTCACTCAGCTCTTCAGGGAAATCCAGGGATTAATACAAAGAGCCAAGGTGAAGAACCGTTTAGAAGAGTATTGATAGCTGCAAAATAGATCTGAAAGTTATAAAGATAACCCAGTAGCTGATACTGGGTTATCTTTATATATAGGACTAATGGTTATGTATTATTGTTTAGTTTGGTATAATAATATGAAACATTAAAAGTAATTTAATGAGGTGATCCTATGTCAGAGTCAACCATAGCTGCCATTTCAACAGCACCTGGGGAAGCGGGTATAGCAATAGTGAGATTAACCGGGGAAAATTCAATAAATATTATAGAGGATATATTTAAGCCCACCAAGGGAAAAAAAATCAGAGATTATTCCGACAGAAGACTTACTCATGGATATATTATTGATCCTCACACTTCTCAAGCCATAGACGAAGTTTTAGTTACATATATGAAGGCACCGTATACATATACGGCGGAAGATGTGGTTGAAATCAATTGTCATGGCGGTATTGTACCTGTGAAAAAGATTCTGGAGCTTGTTCTTAAAAGGGGAGCTGTTTTAGCTGAACCCGGTGAATTTACTAAAAGAGCCTTTTTGAATGGAAGAATAGATTTATCTCAAGCTGAAGCTGTTATTGATATGATAAAGGCAAAAACTGAAAATGGCTTTAAACTTGCATTTAGTCAATTAGAGGGTTCTTTGTCTCTGAAAATAATGGAGATTAGAAATACCATTTTGGAAATGATGGCTCATATTACAGTAAATATTGATTTTCCTGATGATGATATAGAAGAGTTAACCTATGACGAGCTTGAGAAAAGGGCTTTAGCTATTCATGAAAGTATTTTGAATCTTTTAAAGACAGCGGACACAGGAAGAATTATTAAGGAAGGCTTAAATACTGTGATAGTGGGAAAGCCTAATGTAGGAAAATCTTCTTTAATGAATGCTCTGCTTAGGGAGGCAAGGGCTATTGTAACGGAAATACCAGGCACCACCAGAGATACCATAGAAGAATTTGTAAGCATTCAAGGGATACCTATTAAAATAATTGATACAGCGGGCATAAGAGAAACGGAAGATCTTGTGGAGAAGGTAGGTATCGAGCGGAGCAAAGAAATATTTAATAAAGCAGACCTGATTATTTTTGTTCTCAATGCTTCAGAGCCATTATCCCACGAAGATGAAGTTATTATGAAATTATTAATAAATAGACCTGCAATCATACTGATGAATAAAACCGACCTTCCTATAAAGCTTGAAGAAAAATATATTTTAAAAAGTCTGCCGGATAAAAAATTGATAAAAGTATCTATAATAGAGGGCACAGGTCTGGATAAATTAGAGGAGGCTATTGTGGATTTGGTTTATGGTGGCTTGGTTATTAATAAGGAATCTTCTTTGGTTACTAATGTTAGACATAAGAATGCTCTTGAAAAAGCAGAAAAAGCCATGAGGGATGCTTTATCTGCCATAAAAAACAACTTATCAATGGATTTTTTGGAGGTAGATGTCAAGAATTGTTGGGAAGAACTGGGAGAAATTATTGGGGAAACCATGGGAGAGGATGTATTGGATAAGATATTCTCAAAATTTTGTATTGGAAAATAGAAATATTGGGTAGAAATTAACACTTTTAAATTATCTATGTAAAGAAAACTTAGTTCAGATGGAGTTTTTACTCCACCTGAACTCTAGTTGCACTTATTTCGAAGCTTG
>JAGXRU010000246.1 GCA_018335765.1 Alkaliphilus sp. | reverse complement strand
TTATCTGATATTGATATTAGCCCTAAGTCTTCATGATTTAGAAATAAAAGAGAAGGATGGGAAACACAAAAACATCTGCGAGATTGACTAGGAGGATTATTGTTTAGGAAATAACTTAGCCCATTAAAGTTTGCAGCTTCCTTTTCAGTGATTTCATCTAATTCCTGATATTTTATATCAGAAAACAAAAGCTTACCCTTATAATTATAAAAATTAAACATAGAACCTCCTGAATTATTAGTCTAATAGGGCATGTTCAAGTCTGTTGAGTTGCTCTAGGTCATTATTAAGATAACTTGACGGGTTGAGATTCAAATCATAGTGCATATTTTTTCCATGATCAGGACATCTTGGAGAAACAAAAACTTCCCCTAAAGATGCTACTGTGAGATTTCTTTCATGTATATTATGATACTCTCTTTCGAGAATCAGTAGAAGCTCAATTGCATTTTCAATACAGATCTTAGAAAAATTATATAATGCACTCTTAGATGTATTTTTCACAAAGGTTGGTGTTGTATAGGGTAAAATCAGGTTTACTGAAGGGACTAGGTTTCTTTGTAATTCAGTTCCTCTCCAAAGAGTATCTCCACCCAAGAAAGGATATAAATTATTTTCATTAAACCAGGCTCTCAATTTTGGTATATAATATGCACAATCCACAGCTCTTTTCTGCCTATCCATCAATTCCTTGCCTCGAGCAGACAAAATTCCAACAATTATTTTTTGCACAGTTACATTTTCGGAATTAAGTATTGGATCTAATGCATTAATGCGATACCCCTTATGAAGTATATCATCAACTAAAATGATGGGGCGGTCAAAGGAGTGTATCATTTTTACCTGTTTGCTCAATTCGGGATAGTGGGGGAATGGACCCATTATAAAATCCTTCATATGAGAGGCAAATAATTTTTCTATATGCAATGTTTTTGTGACGGTATTTGGTATAATGTATCGGCTCAGTATATTGTTGCCGAAGGGAACACACATTAATGGCCCTAAAGTGCGTGGATTCGTTTGTGTTACTGGTACATTGTTTTCAGAGCATACTTTTTTTATAAGTGTTTGATACAAAATATCTCTATCGAAGGATAATATCAAATGGCCAGGATAAAGAGCAGTTAAAGATTTTTGCAATTTTTTTCTAGTGAGTTTAATGATATTTCTTATGGAAGAATTGCTTCTAAAGGGTTCTTTCATGTTATTTTCCACATCTAAATTAAGCGTGCACGGGGAACACATATTAACAACATAAACAGGTTGATTAGTATTGCCATAGGGCAGTTTTTTAAAGCCTTGAAGCAAAAGTGTTTCATCTAATGCGTTGATATTATAGAATTTTAGCATGTTTTTAAAAACAGCATATTCATAGTCTTTAGAAAGACAAAAAGCAAGGGTTTCCGTAATAACAACCTGCTCTAAATTCTCAAATTGAGCTTCATTCTCTACAAATACGCCATCAATAACGCAGATTCTTCCGTTGGAATGTTCGCGAATATATTCAGAAGTTGAATTATCTTGAAACTCCTGAAATAACGAATTTAGTCTAAC
Source organism: Alkaliphilus sp. (assembly GCA_018335765.1). Classification (GTDB taxonomy): domain Bacteria; phylum Bacillota; class Clostridia; order Peptostreptococcales; family Thermotaleaceae; genus JAGXRU01. Next base: position 5,613 of record JAGXRU010000246.1, on the reverse strand, counting down.
CCAATGATGTGCTGAAAAGCCTAGTATTTTTCCATTTTTTTGAATATCTCGAATAACAACAAAACGAGAAGAAGGTAGATTTGAAAACTCAATTAATTTATGAAGTGATTCTTCAAAATTTACCTTAAAAAATGATGCCAGTTCTGAAATAATATCTGGTGTAAAATCCTCTATCACTTCAATATTTACAGTCATTGGATCAGTAAGGGTTTTGTATTGAGGTTCTCTTTTATAGAAACCATTATCATAAATATACCTTTGTGCCAATGGATCAACTAGCTTTGTTATATCACGATTGTCATCTATACAATTTCGAATTTGGGTAGAACTAATATCTTGGAAAGGAGAAACAAGCGAAATATGCAAAATTTTCCCTGAGATCTTTTTTATGGCAGCATTTATGGTTCTTGAATTAACATTTAAAGAATGATCCCTTTCGATAATGATATGAGGAAAGGAATGAATAGAATCAAGCTTTGTATCCCCTTTATAGCTCGAGGCATTTAATATAACATCACTACCCATAACCATATGAACTTCACTGTTTGGAAAATTGCATTTTAACCTTCTCAAGTCGGAAGGATTCGAAATGTTAGTAGGAAAATCATTAGGGTATAAATAAATGTTTAACTCATCTGCAATGGACATATTTATAATATTTTTTCTAAGAAGATGGGGCAAAGTTTGTTTAGACCAAGAAAATTCATCAATGGCTAGGTATACTTCAAAGCCCATGTCACGAACTGTTTTAGCAATTTCTTTATGTCTATAAGAAAAGGCGTCAAAGGTTCCCGGGAAAAACGCAATCTTCTCAAATGCAACAATGGATATGTTTCCATTAAAAAATACATAATCGGAAATAAAGCGATATATATGATTAAGGCTGGCAGCATTTACCAAAAATAATAATGATTCTTCTTTTTTATCAGTTAAAAGGGTGAGAATTTTTTTGGCAGTAAGTTGAAATATCTGATTTTTATGCTCAAGATCCAGATGTCTTGAACCAAAAACATCTCTTCCAAGAACTCTGAAAGCTACCTGCTTCACTCTATTGCTATAATGCACAAGACCATTGAGCAGAATTCCTAACATTTTGATTAAACGAGTGTTATATGTCTCTCGATTTTCCTCAAATCTCTGAGAATATTTAGGATAATTGGCTATGGTAACACCTATGGTTTTTAATAAAAGCGAACTTAAATTACTGTTCGATTGCTTAATTTTTTCGCTTAAATCTTCAACTAGCTCGTCTAATTCTACAGGTGGAAGATAAAGCAATATTTGACCCAAATAGTAGGGTATATATTCAGCAAATTGATGGCCATCCAGTTCAAGAGCCCTAAGTAGTTCAATAGCTACTTCGTTTCTTTGCTCAAAGGATAGAAGAGGCATTATTTGCAAAATTGCTTCTCCAGATCGATTTCGAACACTGTCAGAAGAACTGACCTTTAAAAGATTGCAAAAATGAATGACCGTATGAAGGGCATTGGTTTTTGGATTATTTAAAGCACATTCCAGCAAAAATTCAATTTGAATTTTTTTAGTGATCCAATCTGTGGCAGTTTTGAGATTGCTTAAAAATATATCAGATGTTTTTTTTATGTCTAAAACAAAAAACCTTTCATAACTTTCAACTATGTCGAGACTAGAGTTTAGATGCTTTACGATCTTTAATTTAAGAAAATTTTCAGAGGGATGTTGAGAGTAATTTATATTTTGTGAAAACCAATTCTTGGTTTTTATGTTGAAGGTACAGTCATTTTTATATTGTTGAACCAATTGGTTTATTACTTCAAGTGCGGCAATTCTTAGAGGGCTATTCTCGTGTTGCAATATTTCAAAAATGAAATCAGATATAATTAAAAATCTTGAATCCTCCATGTCAAGCGGAATATGCTTTAATGCTTCTAATAAGTAAATCTCAATATTATTATTTTCGTAAGCGTCCTTTTCATAATACTTTAAGAGAAGAGAAATATATTGGTCACTTAGTTTGGAATTTTGCATAGATTTTCTAGTATTACCACTTAAAAAGAGGGACGATATCATCATATTAAAACTGTTTCCAATCCATGAACGATGGATTGAAATAATTTTGTGATCTGGAAAAATGAACCGTTGAATATATTTATCTAAGAGATCAATGCTTGATACTTCAGGTAAAGCGAGTGTAATTTTGTCGGGTACTACTTTTCTATAATCCTCGTCAAAGAGTGCAATAAGAGAACCAATCAACAAAGCACAATACCTTCTTATATCATCTTCTGGATGGGTCAAGTATTCATAGAGAAACTTTATGGTGATTATCTTTTGTTTTTGAGTCAAGTAAGTTGAATACTCTTTAAAAATACGCAAATATTCTCTTAAGTTTCGCCAATCTTTTTCACTACGGGCGAACTCAAGAATTGCATATAAGGAATGCTCATCACGGAGCAAATGCATTAAATTAATGTTATGATTAATGGCTAAATATTTTATGTTTTCTATAACTTCTTTTTCCTGCATTAATGCATAATTAGGAGTTTGTTCATCATGCTTATCAATGAAGGTGACGCTTTTGAGAGGGATGTTTACTTCAATCCCAAGATGTAGTATGTAATCTTCAAAATCCTTTAGTTTTGAGTATACTCTTTTATACCTTTTCTTCTTAATCTCATCGACATTATCAAGTTTATTTAAAATTACTTCGAAGGAATCTGACAGACTAAAAATATTCATAGAAGTATTGCTATGTTTATCTGTACTATTTTTTACTCTGAAATCTGTATAGATAAGAATAAGTGATTCTAAAGATAAATTTTCAAGCTCCAGATCCCAAACTGAATGGTTTAATGCAATATGACCAATGTATGTCATATCATGTTTTTTAAACCACTGATCGGTATAATAATAATGCAGATAAGGCACACGCTTATTTTCTAGTTTTGTACAGCCATATTTACCAATATCATGACCTGCCGTTGATCCAGATACACGACTAAGATCAATCGGAATACCAACCTTCTTTAGTTGTCTGCTAATAAACATAGCCAGATAATGTACACCACACACATGGTCAATATTATTGTGACCTGTAACTTCTTGATTTAATTTCATCATTTCATAAATATAGTCCTGTTCAAAGGCAGCAATAAAATGTCTGTATTCAGTAGGCTCTTCTAAATCACTTTCTTCTTCTGTAGTTAAGAATGTTAAAGGAAATTTACTCAACCATGTACCATCATTTGCAAATTTCTGAAATTCTGAAATAATTTTAAGCAAGTCTAAATAAAGATATGAGCAACTGTCTAAATGTTTTGATAATACAATATCTGTGGCATCTGGAAATGACTTATATAAAGCGAATTGGTATAAATACATAAGCCAATCATTTGGAGCTTCTTTGCCCGCCAGATCATTCAACAAACTCTGGCATAATTCTAGAACAGTTTGGGAACTGAAATCATTATTTAAAACCATGGTATTTAGCTTGGCTCTAAATTTATCATTTTCAAGATGTTTACGAATGAAATCCTTGCTAAATGAATGTTTGTGAAGCCATTCTGAGTTAAAAAATTTATCGCATATATTATCATATAATTCAAATGCCTTTAAATTAGTCATATAATCCACCTCATATTCACCGATATCTGGGAAATTCAAGACTTCAATTTTGGGAATACTAAAAAGAGATATACTTTGTCTATATTTATTTTACATCAAGGTGTAGAAATTGACAATTAATTCATGAAATGCCTGTGTTTGATTCATGAAATATCAATAAAAGAGCCGATTACAAGGGTTTTATCTAATAGGAAAGTTCTACTTTTTCTATTAGATAAAAAGAGGGGTTGTAGGGGATGAAATCCCCTGCCCGCTTTCAGGAAGGTGCTCAGACAGCTTTGCTGTCGTCGAAGGAAACCTAGGGTTTCCTAGCGAAAGCATCGAAGATGCTTTTTTTATAACTATCAAAGTGATTGTAAAATTTTAAATATTGTACATATCTTAAATTATCCTTTTAAAATTTCATATTCAATTATATAATGATAAAGGAATATTTATGTGGGGGGATCATATGAAAAAAATTTTAGTGACAGGTGCTTTAGGACAAATCGGATCAGAGCTTACAATGTACCTTAGAAAGCTATATGGATTTGATAGCGTTATTGCCAGTGGATTACATAAAAAAGATAATGCCGTAGTAATCGAATCAGGACCATTTGAACTTATTGATGTGCAAAATGCAAAGCAGTTATACGATTGTGTAAAAAAATATAATGTAGATACAATAATTCACCTAGCGGCTATACTCTCAGCAGTTGGAGAAGATAACCCTTCGTTGGCATGGAAAATAAATGTTGATGGTTTATTCAATACCCTTGAGGTTGCCAGAGAAAACAATTGTGCGGTTTTTACTCCTAGCTCAATAGCAGCATTTGGGCCAACCACGCCAAGCGATCAAACTCCTCAACTAACTATTCAAAGACCTACAACAATGTACGGTGTAACAAAGGTCAGTGGAGAAATCTTATGTGATTATTATTATCAAAGATATGGAGTAGATACTAGAGGGGTAAGATATCCCGGAATAATATCCTACGTAACTCTACCAGGTGGGGGAACAACTGATTATGCTGTACATATTTATTATGATGCTTTATTGAAAGGAAAATTTACCTGCAATCTAAGTAAAGGTACATTTATGGACATGATGTATATGCCTGATGCCTTGGATGCGGTTGTGCAGCTCATGGAGGCTAATCCGGAAAATCTTATTAATCGAAATGCTTTTAATATCACAGCCATGCAGTTCGATCCAGAATTAATATATCTTGAAATCAAAAAACATATTCCTGATTTTACAATTGATTATAATATAGACCGAGTAAAACAAAAAATTGCTGATTCTTGGCCGAACTCATTAGATGATAGTGCTGCTCAAGAGGAATGGGGATGGAAGCCAAAATACAATCTAGAGTCTATGACCATAGACATGTTAGATAAGCTTAAAGAAAAATTAGCAAAGTAAAGATTTTGAAATCACTTATCAATAATTCGGTAAGTGATTTTTTGTGCATTCTACATAAAAATATCAATTAACATACCTCTAATATCATCCATTTTTTTCAGAATTTTTATTGAATCCTTTTCATCACTGAGGAATTGCTTTGTAAGCTTTTCTAATTCCTTATCAACTTCTTGTACCATGGAAAACACTCTATGACGACCTTTTCTGTCTAGAAAACTTTCTTTGGAGAATTGGTATGTATTGCGGACAGCAAAATCCAAAAATTCTTTGACTAACTTTTTATACTTAACTAAATCACTTAAATACAATTTGTTACCAAGCTTTTGTGATTGTTCATCTATATCAGCCAATAGAAAATTCAACTTTTCTGTGACGGACTTACCCTTCATCTGCTTGAAGCGAGTTGCAAAATTGTCTGAAGTGTACTTTTCAGGTTTAATTACATCTTTATAAATAAGTCTTCCGCTATTATTATGCTTATTGATATCAGAAATTTTTATGCTCATCTCAGTCACTCCAGTGTTAGAAGTTGTTATATAATGTTTCGGTATTATTTTCAAAAACTTAAATGTGTTTATACATTATATAATTTATAGTATAATTGA
>JAGXRU010000245.1 GCA_018335765.1 Alkaliphilus sp. | reverse complement strand
CCAATACCGATTTTTTTAATGGTTTGCCTAGAATCTAACAATAATTTCGGAATATATGACTGATACTCTTCAATAGTAATATCTTGAAGAAGTCTATCGATTTGTTTTTTATTAAGATCACATAGTTCCATTGAATTAATACCTCAAATAGTTTTTATTTTATTTTAACATAAAAATGGAAAAAGCACTATTTTATTAATAGCGCTCACTCAAGACTGGAATTTCCAAGGTAATTTTTCCAATTTGGCCACTTCTAAATTCATCTAAAATGATATTTGCCACTCTTGCGTAATCAATTCTGCTTCCAGATAAAATACAACCTCTTCTTCGTGCAATTGCCTCCATATTTTCCAATGCAGTTTCAAAAATGCTGTCAATTTTGTATCTTTCCTTTATGTAATCTGGAAAATAAAGACATAGGTGCTCTATCAATTTCAATGCTATTGTTTCAATATCTAAAACCTCATCCTTTATCGATCCAGTATAAGCGAGCCTCAATGCAACCTCTTCATCTTCAAATTTAGGCCATAAAACTCCTGGCATGTCAAGCAGCTCAATATTACCTCTTATTTTTACCCATTGCTTCCCTTTAGTAACCCCAGGTTTATCTCCAGTTTTAGCACTTTTCTTTCCTGTTAATCTATTTATTAAAGAAGACTTTCCAACATTTGGGATACCTACTATCATTGCTCGAATAGATCTTTTTCTTATGCCCCTTAGTATTAATGCATCCATTTTAGGTTTTGTCACAATTTCAATTTCATTCATAAGACTATCTAGTCCACTACCATTTAATGAGTCAATAGGAATGGTGTTTATTCCTACACTCTTAAAAAATCTAATCCACTGAAGAGTAACTGCCGAATCCGCTAAATCACTTTTATTTAGGGCTATTACCCTAGGTTTTTCAGCGATAATCTGATCTATTTGTGGATTTCTGCTACTAATAGGGATTCTTGCATCTAATAATTCAACAGCCACATCAACTAATTTTAAATTTTTTTGCATCAATTCTATGGTTTTTTTCATATGTCCTGGATACCAATTTATGTGCATTTTATCACCACTCATATTATCACCACTCACATTATATTATTTTTCTTATCCTTCTAATGGGCCAAATTACAACGATTGCTTTTCCCTTAATAAAGCTGTGTTGAACAAACCCAACTTCTTCAAATCTACTGTCTTTGCTATTGTTTCTATTATCACCCATGACAAACACACAATTTTTAGGTACTACCTTCTTTTCAAAATCTTCAATGAATTTTTCTCTGATATATTTCTCTTCCAGAATTATATCATTTACAACAACTTTTCCACCACATATTTCAATAGTATCTCCCTCTATAGCGATTACTCTCTTTATTAGCTGGAAATATCGATTATTTGGATAGTTAAAAACAATTACGTCTCCACGCCGAGGTTCATTTGTTTTATAAATTGCTTTATTTATAAGAACCTTTTCATCACCCTTCAAGGTTTCTAACATAGAATCCCCTTCTAGTTGTAAAAAGTCAAAAAGTAAGAGCTTTGTGCATAGAGCGAACCCTAAGACGATAGCTATAGTTTTAAGCAATTCTTTTGACAAACTCTTATTATTGTCTCTTTTCACATTCAAATTAATCTTACCTTTCTAATTTTTAGAAATACTATTCCAGGTGACTAACGATACTACATCTGAATTAAGTTTTGATATATAAGTAGAAAGGGAACTGAAAATCAGTCCCCTCTTTTTATTAATAATTTTTCTTTTCTTTGATTTTAGCCGCTTTACCAGTTCTCTCTCTAAGGTAGTTCAATTTAGCTCTTCTTACTTTACCTCGTCTTAGCACTTCAATCTTTTCAATTTTAGGTGAATGTAAAGGCAATGTTCTTTCAACACCTATACCAGAAGAAATTCTTCTTACTGTAAATGTCTCTCTTACTCCACCATTTTGTCTTTTAAGAACAAATCCTTCAAATATCTGGACTCTTTCTCTGGTACCCTCTTTAACCTTCAAGTGTACTTTTACAGTATCACCAACATTAAAATTAGGAATATCTGACTTTAACTGTTCTTGTTCTATAGCTCTGATTATATCCATCACTGTTCCCTCCTTCCTTCTTAGACGTTCATATTAACTTAGTAATAGAGGACCGCCCGTATTGCCAACTAAAATTATAACACAGTCCCTTGGCTAATACAACAATTATTATTCATCCGTGGTATCGAAAATATTCTGCAGGCTTTTCAATTCATCTTTAGATAAATCTTTTCTCTTTATATATTTATCGAACAGATCAGGTCTGTTTTTCTTTGTAATTTCTAACGACTGTTTCTTTCTCCATTGTTCAATTTTCTTATGGTTCCCTGATAATAATATTTCTGGAACCTTAATGCCTTTATAATCACTGGGTCTGGTATAGTGGGGATATTCTAATAAACCGGAAAAAAACGAATCTTCTATAAATGACTCTTCCTGACTAAGTACACCAGGTATAAGTCTAACCAAAGAATCAATAAGAACCATGGCTGGCAATTCACCACCTGTTAATACATAGTCGCCTATTGATATTTCGTCGTTAACCCAGTAATCAATTACTCTCTGATCTATGCCTTCATAATGGCCACATATAATAATAATTTTGTTTTCTTTTGACAATTCCATTGATAGACCTTTATCTAATGTCCTACCCCTTGGCGACATATGTATAACCCTGCACTCTTTAGCATTCATTGATTCTAAAGCTTTGAACAAGGGTTGAGCTTGCAACACCATGCCCGCTCCTCCTCCATATGGATAGTCATCTACTTTTTTATGTTTGCTATCACTAAAATTTCTTATGTCTAAAACATCAATTGTAATAATGTTATTATCTTTAGCTCTACCTATTATACTTTCTCCTAATGGAACTTCAAACATTCTAGGAAATAGAGATAACACTTCTATTTTCATTCTATTAAACCCTCAATCAGATCCACATAAATTCTTTTATTCTTAATATCCACCTTTTTTACAAACTCCGCTACAGCAGGTATTAAAAATTTTTTACGGTCATCTTTAACAGAAATTATTTCATAAATATCATTGCCACCAGATTGGATAATATTATCAAGAACTCCAATTTTTTCACCCTGCATGGTATGTATCTCTACTCCAATAAGGTCAACAATAAAATAAGTATCCTCAGGTAATTTTCTGGCATATTCTCTATCAATAAGTAAATATTTCCCTTTATATTCTTCTGCCTGATTTATATTGTCAATATTTTCAAACTTTAGAATTGCTAAATTGTTCTTATATTTAATATTTTCAATATGAAATTTCTGATTATCGATACCCTCTATGTAGACCCATTCCAATTCTTCAAATCGTTCTTTATAATCAGTTAAGGGATAAACCCGAAGTTCTCCCTTAATTCCTTGGGTATTCACTATTTTGCCAACCTTTAATAGTTTTTTTTCCATTATGACCACCTACCTAATTTACGGTTTGTCTACAATAGTTTTTTCCTGTTTATTATTTTTGTATTCATGCCATAAGTAAATGGGAAAGGATTAGGAAACCCTAATCCTCAAACTTCATCTATTAGATGATTTCTACCACTACTTTTTTATTATCCTTTGTAGCAGCGGCTTTTACAACAGTTCTGATAGCTTTAGCTATTCTTCCCTGCTTTCCAATCACTTTGCCCATATCTTCAGGTGCTACCTTTAATTCTACAATTAAAGAATGGCTGCATTCTATTTCAGTAACAAATACAGCATCTGGATTATTAACTAAAGCTTTAGCAATAATTTTAACTAGCTCACCCATAAAACCTTTACACCCCCTGAAAGCTTATTATGCTTTCTTAGACTGTTCAAACTTTTCCATAACACCGTATTTTTTAAATAAGTCTTTTACTGTATCTGTTGGTTGAGCACCATTTAGCATCCATTTTATAACTTTTTCGTCCTCAATTCTCACTTCAGCTGGGTGGGAAATCGGATTGTAAAATCCTACCTCTTCGATAAATCTTCCATCTCTTGGTGAACGAGAATCTGCTACTACAAGTCTATAGAAAGGCTTTTTCTTTGCTCCCATTCTCTTTAATCTAATCTTTACAGCCACATTATTCACCTCCTTTTAATATCACAAACTTAATCATCTTCCGAAAAAAGGTAGTTTTGGTTTTCCACTCTTTTTTATGGTTTTCCCCATATCGGAAAATTGTTTCATCATTTTCTTAGTTTGTTCAAACTGTTTTAGCAAATTGTTGACTTTGTTCACTGTCATGCCACTTCCTAAAGCGATTCTCTTTCTTCTGCTTCCATTAATTATACCAGGATTTTTTCTTTCTTCCTTAGTCATGGACTTTATCATTGCTTCCACGTGAACCAGTTCTTTTTCGTTTATTTCTAAATTTTTCAGTTGCTTACTATTTCCTCCAGGAATCATCTCTAATAGTTGACTTAAAGGTCCCATTTTCTTCATTTGTTGCAATTGCTCTAAAAAGTCGTCAAAAGTGAATTCCTGAGTTCTTATTTTTTTTTCTAACTCCATTGCTTTTTTATCATCAAAACTAGCTTGCGCTTTTTCTATTAGGCTAAGAACATCTCCCATTCCCAATATTCTTGAGGCCATTCTGTCTGGATAAAAAGGTTCTAAATCATCAAGTTTTTCACCCATACCAACGAACTTAATAGGCTTATTTGTAACTGCTCTAACCGATAAAGCCGCACCGCCTCGAGTATCGCCATCTAATTTTGTAAGTATTATTCCATCGATGCCAAGCTTATCGTTAAAACTTTCAGCTACATTGACAGCATCCTGTCCTGTCATAGCATCCACAACCAAAAGTATTTCGTGAGGCTTTACAAGTTTTTTGATATTTTCTAATTCATCCATCAATGCTTCATCAATATGAAGTCTACCGGCTGTATCAATAATAACCAAATCGTTTCCATGTCTATTTGCATGTTCAATTCCTGCTCTAGCAATATCCACTGGACTAATCTTATCTCCCATGTCAAACACAGGAATTCCTAATTGACCTCCTACAACCTGTAGTTGTTTAATAGCTGCTGGCCTATAGATATCTCCAGCAACCAACAAAGGTCTTTTGCCTGTTTTTTTCAAATATCCACCTAGTTTACCCACTGTGGTCGTCTTGCCTGCACCTTGCAAGCCCACTAGCATAATAATGGTAGGTGGTTTCGAAGAGAAAACTAGCTTGCTCTGTGTTGCTCCCATAACCGCAGTTAGTTCTTCGTTGACAATTTTTACAACCTGCTGACCAGGAGTTAAGCTTTCCATCACTTCACTGCCTAAAGATCTTCCTTTTACATTATCAATAAAATCTTTAACAACCTTAAAATTTACGTCAGCTTCTAATAGAGCAAGCTTAACTTCCCTCATGGCATCCTTTATATCTTTTTCGTTGAGCTTACCCTTGCCCTTTAATTTTTGCAAAGCACTCTGCAACTTATCTGCTAAACCCTCAAAAACCATTTCATCACCTCTCAAGAACTATTTTTCTAAAATATCTTTAGAGATTTTTATTATTTTATTAACTTCAGACAATATTTCATCATTAGAAAAGATGTTATTAGTAAGACCAAATTCAATATTACAGCTAATTTTAACAATTTCTTGAATTCTATCCTGGGAATAGACGAACTTAGTTAGCAAACCTAGTTTTTCTTCATAATCATATAGAATCTTTTCAGTGCGTTTCATCGTATCATAAACCGCTTGCCTACTAATACCTAATTGTTCAGCTATCTCCATTAAAGAAAGGTCATCATTATAATACAATTGCAAAATATTTTGCTGTTTATCTGTTAGTAACTGACCGTAAAAATCAAGCAAAAGATTAATCTGGAGTATTTTATCAAACATGACTACACTCCTTTAAAAAGCCATCTGTAAAGTATTTTTACTTTACGAATATTATTTTACAGTATTAATAAAGCTCTGTCAATCTTTTTTACTTGTCATTATCAAATAACGCATTTACAAAGTCCACAGGAACAAATCTTTGAAGATCACTTAACCCTTCCCCCACTCCAACTAGTTTAACAGGAATATTTAGCTCATTGCTTATTGCTAAAACAACTCCGCCTTTTGCAGTGCCATCTATTTTAGTTAAAACGATTCCGCTTATATTCGTTACTTCCTTAAATATTTTTGCCTGTTGCAATGCATTTTGACCTGTAGTTGCATCTAACACCAATAAAATCTCTCTATTAGCTTCGCTGAATTCACGATCTATTACTTTGACCACTTTTCCTAATTCGTTCATTAAATTCTTCTTATTATGCAATCTACCGGCTGTGTCACATATTAAAACATCATATTTTCTAGCTTTTGCCGACTGAATTGCATCAAAGATTACAGCTGCGGGATCAGCTCCTTCTTGGTGTTTAACTACATCTAAGTCCACCCTTTTTCCCCATATTTCCAATTGGTCTATAGCTGCCGCTCTAAAAGTATCCCCAGCGGCCAAAAGGACTTTCTTTCCATCCTTCTTTAACGCATAAGCAATTTTCCCTATAGAAGTTGTTTTGCCTACGCCATTCACTCCCACCATTAGTATAATAGCAGGAGCAGGTTCGATATTTAATTCGTGACTTTTTCCCATATCCAACAACTCAATTAGAATTTCTTTTAATAGCTCTTTAATTTCTTCTGTTTGACTTATTTTTCTTTCATAGGCTCTATCCCTTAACCTTTTAATAATCTCCATAGTTGTGCTGACCCCAGCATCGGCCGTTATTAAGATTTCTTCAATTTCATCAAATAATTCTTCATCTACTTTTTTATATGCTTTAAGCACTTGGTCTACTTTATCCGCAATTCCTTTTCTGGTTTTTGCCAAGCCTTCCTTTAATTTAGAAAAAATATTTGACTTTGTTTGATGTAATTCTACCTCTTGCACTTGATTTTCAAAGTCTTCTAATGCGCGGTCAGCCTCAGTACTTTCTGTATTTTCGCAGCTCTCTATTTCTATTTGATCTGCTTCATCCAGGGAAGCTTCATCCTGCTCTAATTCAACTTGGGATTTGTCGTCAT
>JAGXRU010000244.1 GCA_018335765.1 Alkaliphilus sp. | reverse complement strand
AAGCCATACCTAGAGCAGCACCACACATACCATTACCTTTATACCAGAACATATATGAAATGAATGCACAAAAACCAGCTATAGCAAACCAAATCATTGAAGTTCCACTTGAAATTACTTGAACAGCTAAATCTGTTGAAAGCGTAACATCACCTGCCATTATAGAGAAAAGAGGAAGTAAAATAATTAAGGTTGAAGGACCTGATATGACCTGTCGAATCGTGATACCAATCTCAGAGTCAATCATAGATGTTCCATAACCCGCTACACAGCCCTCAAAACCCCAACCAAGAGCAGCTATGAAAGCGATTGCAATACCTAGAAGCATACCTTCCGGTGCATCTCCAGTAATGTATGTAGTGCCAATCATAAAGCTGGCAGCAACGCAAATAGCAATACCTAACATCATGCGCTTATTTAATTCTTGCTTGAATAAAACCCTGGCTAAGATAGCACCAATTGCCGGGCAGAGCGCCGTAATCGGAATAACGATTGAACCTGCCATCTGCATAGCCACAACATATGCTGTACTGGAAATAGGACCTCCTACCAGTGCCGCTATGACCATAATGCGACCTGGCTTAGTATTAATAGTTCTAAAGAAATCTCCAAGTTTGCCTTTCACTCCAACATTAAGCAATGCCCAAACAGCACTACAAGTGTAGTTTATTGCACTCCCAAGCGAACCTAGTAAATATGTGATTGCAAAGACAGATAATCCAGCTGTGTTAGGACCATACCAATCAATCCATACCCCCTTAGACATTGCCAGTATCACGAATGCTGAGTATAAACCATACATAAGACCTGAAATTAGTGCGATTCTGATACCCTTTCTAAAAAAATGTGCTGACAACTTGTTTTTAGCAGCAATTGCGGATGCATTGGCTGCTCCTGTCACTTGGTTCATTAACAAATCCCCCTTCATTAAGTTTTTTAGTATAATATTTATTAAATAAATATTAATTAACGTTAATTCCTTACATGACATCATGTTTTTAAAAAGTATCTAAAAGTATCTCCGCTTTACCACATTTTATCTTAAGCAGTTATTTTCTTGTCTTCTTATCTATTTAATAATAACCGTGCTAGGTATTTTATTATTGTATAAAGGGAATTGCTTTAATGTAAAATATCCTTTAGTCTTTTAACATAATTGTACAATCGTTATTTTTTTGCACTCTCAACATCGTTAGGCTGCTATTTTGCATGAACTTTTGTTAAGTGCTTCTGGTTTATTGCACCAATGCCTGAAAATAGAACATTGTCTGTCTCTTTACTCATTCAATCAAAATACCCTTTACAACAAGAAATCAATATGGTAGACTGACTCTGTCTTAAGTGATGGATTATGAATAACCTTTTGCTCATTGTTTTCTTATCGTACAGTCACATTTATCTGTGGCTTGTATTCTCTTATTAAAATAAATAGATAATAATTAATGGTGGAATAATAAATGAAAATGGAAGAAATAGTACAAGAAAAATTGCGTCTCTTTTTCAAAGATGACAGCATCATATTTGACAAGTCCAGATTTACAGGTGGACTTACCAACTACAACTACATCATGAACATCAATGGAACCGAATATGTTGTCAGGGAACCAGGCGGTATGACAGATCAGATGATTGATCGGAAAATTGAAAAGGTCAACAATCATATCGCATCAGAACTTGGCCTAAATTCCGAGTGCGTTTATTTTGACGAGCTAACTGGAGTTAAAATCAGTGTGTTTATTAATAACAGTAAGAATATTGCACTTGCCGATCCATGCTATCCAACAAACTTGGAGGCTGTTTCTAATTTGATGAAAAAAGTCCACTCCAGCCCAAAGCATTTTCCTAATTCTTTTGACTGGAAAATGGAGATGAGTAAGTATGAACAGATTGTTAGAGATCTTAACGGAGATTTTTTCTTTGACTATTCTGTTTTAAAAGAACAATTGCTTGAATTTGTAGAAAATAATATAAATGATATAAAATCTGTGCCTTGTCATAATGATACTGTGCCAGAAAACTTTATAATAGATGACAACGGCAATGCTTACCTTATCGATTGGGAATACTCTGGAATGAATGATCCTAGTTGGGATGTGGCTGCGTATATTCTTGAATCCAAACTGTGCAATGATTCAATTCAATATCTTATTTTAGATTATTATGGCGAACTTCCAACGCCTTCAAAAATATTAAAAATAAAATGTTATATACTCATTCAAGATTTGCTTTGGACTGTATGGGCATTGATCCGACACTACAATGGCGATGACTTTCTCGACTATTGCAACTTCAGATACGAACGCTTCCGCAAAAATGTCAAGGAAATCATCATTTCATCTGATTACCCTATTTCAGATATGGTGAATAATTAATTATTGTGAATTTACAAAAAAAAAGACACTTATATTCATGAGCGTCTTTTTTTGTTTCCCCACTCCTCTATTAATAATGATTAATAACAATATGTAAATTAATCATTGAGAAAAGTAGCTGCTGATTTTCTATGCATTTGCGGTGTCATTTTCATCTGTGCACAAAACACCCTATTAAAATAAGACGGGTCCGAAAATCCACATTCACTCGAAATCCTGTAAGCATGATAACTTGTTGTTTCCAACAATCTACATGCACATTGAATTCTCAACTGAACTATATACTCGGTAAATGCGATGCCCATCTCTTTTTTAAAAACATGACTAAAATACTTCGGATTCACAAACACCTTAGATGCAACCATTTCCAAAGTCAATTTTTCCTTGAAATTTTCTTTGATATATTTTATAGCTTCTTCAATGAAACATGGTCGTTGATCCTTAGTTATTGTACTCTTTTCCTCAGGATTTTCCTTTGATGCCAATTGTTCATTTGATGCTATTTTTAACATCTCCAAAAAAACCTCTCTAAAAACAGCAGGCTTGATTGGTTTTAAAAGATATGCGAAAACCTTTAGGCTGATGGCTCTTTGAGCATATGAAAAGTCTGAATACGCACTCAAAATAGCAATACATGCGTTTGGCAGAAATTTTCTGATCTCCTTTATAACGGTCAAACCATCTTTTTCAGTAATTAATAAATCCATTAATATAATATCAGGTCGATACTGTTTTGCCAACTGTAACGCTTGAATGCCACTGCCACAAACCAACACCACATCCTCAGGATGCAATTCGTCAAGCACAACTGATTTTAGAAATTCTTGTTCAATTAATTCATCTTCCACAATCAATACGACACTCATCCCTAGCACCTCCCAATAGCTTGTATCGGAATCGTAATAGTTACAGTACTCCCACTAAAATCAGACTTTACGATTTTCAATCCATACCGTTCTCCGAAATAACGTTTTAACCGTATGTCCGTACTCCTAAACCCTAGACCTGCTTTATTTTCAGCCTGTTGTATTTTAGCTAAAACATCTTTGGGAAAGCCATTTCCATTGTCCGAAATGTACATAATTATCACATTTTTGGTTTCTTCCGCATAAATACTGATTTTGCCTCCGTCACGTTTCTTTGTTATACCGTGAATAAGGGAATTTTCAACAATTGGCTGAATCACCATATTGGGTATTCTGTAGGACTTTATTTTCTCTGGAATGTCAATATCATATTCCAGACGGTTTTTAAATCGCACCTTCTGTATATAGAGATATTTCTCAATATTGTCTATTTCAGATGCGATGGTATGAAGTTGGTCATCCTGTTTTAAATTGTATCGTAGCAAATCCGAAAGGCAGTAAATAAGCTCCTCTGTTGTATGAGATTTCTCAAAATATGCGATTCGCGCAATACAATTCAAGGTATTAAACAAAAAATGCGGATTTATTATGAGGGACATGTTTTTTGCTTCAAGATCAATGATCTTTTTCATCAGTATTTCCCTCTCTATTGATAACCTTGCCACATCTGTATTTAGATTGCTGGCACTTTCGGACAGGTCAATTGAAATATTTTTAGCTATATGCCAACATAGCTGCTCATGTATTTTTATTTTGTTTGATTCTACAGTTTTAAGGGCTGCAATACCTTTGGCAACATATTCCAATTCTAAAGTTTTGTTATTTTTTAGAGACTGGACATCAATCATATACTTTTGATATTCGGTATCCTGAGAATATGCCTGCAAACCAGCAATATAACCAAGAGTCTCCTCTTTAACCTTGATTGGCAAAATTATATTTTCAAGTCCATATCGACACACAAAACTACCTTCCTCACCAGCCTTGAATCTGTTTTTATAATCATGACATACCACATTTGCATATTCTTGGCAAACATGAGTGCAAAAATCAGGAGATGGAATAAATTCAAGAATAATGTTACCATTTATATCCGCCATAAACAAAGAAATATCGGACATAGATAAAATACCACTATAGCGGGTATATAAGGTAGAAGCTAATTTTTTTAGAGGATTATCGGTATTTTTCATTATTAAAGTACACCTTTCCTGCATAAAATTATAGTCAGAAAAGAAAATTTGTTCTGCTTAAATAAGGGCTTTGTCCGTCATTCAACGGTTTTAGTGGGAGATTTACTCCCGCTGAAAAAATTAAATGTTACTCGCCGCCTATACATGCGGGCGACATCTTAATTTAGTTATATAGTCTGAAAAACCTCTCAAGAATATATAAACAGGCTCTGCATTAAGCTATTATCATTTTAATATATTATGCTAAAAAAGTAAACAACATGTCTACCAGTTAAATAAGGGCTTTGCCCGTCATTCAACGGTTTCAGTGGGAGATTTCGCTCCCGCTGAAAAAATTAAATGTTCCCCACCGCCTATAGAGGCGGGGGACATCTTAATTTAGTTATAAGTTGTGTTCCATGACAATAAGTTCGTAAATGATTTTGAAATCAATGAAGCAGACTTTTGTATGGAGAGTTTATATGGAAAGAATGCATTGATATAAGCGCTATCTTACTCCAAAGAAATATCTTTTTTAAAATAATATAAGCTGATCCCCCTTGAGGTCAGCTTATACTTATATGTTTTGATATTTATCAGTAATTGTCTAGAAAATGGAGCGGAAGACGAGATTCGAACTCGCGACCCTCGCCTTGGCAAGGCGATGCTCTACCACTGAG
>JAGXRU010000243.1 GCA_018335765.1 Alkaliphilus sp. | reverse complement strand
CAGCACTAAAGGCAGTCACATTAAACTAGCTAAAGATAAAGGTATGTTTACTATTCAGAGATTTTTCCTAATTGATAACAAATCCTATGAAATGACTATTAAGAGCGTAAAATCAATACACCCGGATCTGATTGAGATCATGCCAGGGGTAATGCCTGGGGTAATACAAAGAATTACACAACAACTGTCTACACCTGTGATTGCAGGAGGATTAATTAGCTGCAAAAATGATATTATTCAAATTCTAAAGGCAGGAGCTTTAGGAGCATCTACTGGTAATAGAGAATTGTGGGAACTGTAGGAAAATTTTCAAGTTTAATTGTGTGACAGGAGAACTGGAGTGTCAGCAATAAGTTCACTACGTTGTGGTGTTAACTTATTGTTTTTTTTACCATGAGGCAGAGTTCTATTAGCAACTTGAATAAATTATTTAGTTTCTAAACAGAAAATAAATTTCAATAGTTTACTATAAAGAAAGCTTAGTTCAGATGGAGTTTTTACTCCACCTGAACTCTAGTTGCACTTATTTCGAAGTTTGGCGGCACTTATCTCCCGCGTATAGAAGAGGGAGCATTAGTAACTCCGCTGAGATAAATTGAAGGGGGAAGATATCTTGAAAAAATTATTTATCAATAGGAATAAGGAATTAGAAAATGAAATTGAAGTCTATCTGCTTAGTATACATAATGCGACATTGACCTTCAATGAAGGTGTTGGTGACTATGTTAAAAATAATCATAAAAGATTTCAAGAAAGAATAGATAAACTGATAGATATTGAAAGGCAAGCAGACGATCAATTGAAGGATCTAAAATACAAACTCTATAAATATAATTTAATTCCAGATTTTAGTGGAGATGTATTAGCACTACTTGATTCATTGGACGATATAAGCGATGCTTCAAAACAGATACTGATTCAACTTTCAATCGAGAAGCCTAATATTTATGACTATCTCAAGGATGATTTCATAAAATTAGCAGAAACATCACTAAAATGCGTTGAAACTTTACTCGGAGGAGTCAGAGGGTTCTTTTCGAACTCTAAAGCTGTTGAGGAGATTGTAAACAGGGTTTATTTTTACGAAGCAGAGGTAGATAAAATAGAAGAGGTATTAAAGAGACAAATATTTAATACAGAGATTACTATAGAATTAAGTGAAAGGATGCATTTGAGATATTTTATTAATAAAATTGCTCAAATATCTGATACAGCTGAACAAATAGCATTAAAGCTCTCTATTTTTAAGCTGAAAAGGAATATATAAATCGTCTACAATAACCTTCAGAATAAAAGGGGGCATTATTATGAGTTTTACACTGGGTTCCATCGTTTTTTTATCAGCCGGTTTATTTATGGGCTGGTCTTTAGGTGCAAATGATGCTGCAAATATATTTGGAACAGCAGTCGGCACAAAAATGATCAAGTTTAGAACTGCTGCAACAATATGCAGTATTTTTGTAATTGCTGGTGCCGTTATCAGTGGAGCTGGAGCATCACATACACTGGGTCAATTAGGAGCAATTAATGCTTTAGCAGGAGCCTTTGCGGTTTCATTAGCTGCCGCCTTAACAGTTTTTGGAATGACAAAGCAATGCTTACCAGTTTCTACTTCTCAATCAATTGTGGGTTCTATTATAGGGTGGAATCTTTTTGCTGGTGTGTCAACAGATCCTGTAATATTATATAAAATTCTAAGTACTTGGCTTTTCGCCCCATTATTAGGTGCTGTTTTTGCAATAATTTTTTATTGCGCAATAAATTTTATTTTGAACAGAGTAGAGATACACTTGTTAAGATTAGATAATTATTCAAGAATAGCATTAGTTTTAGCTGGAGTATTTGGCTCCTACAGTCTTGGAGCCAATAATATTGCTAATGTCATGGGAGTTTTTATTAATGTTTCGTCATTTGGAGATATTTACATAAAGGATTTATTTCATATCAGCGGAATACAGCAATTGTTTTTAATAGGTGGCATTGCTATATCTATTGGAGTAATTACATATTCCAAAAAAGTAATGCTTACTGTAGGAACAAATATTTTTAAACTATCTCCAGTTACAGCTTTTATAGTAGTTTTAGCAAGTTCAACAGTATTATTTATTTTTGCATCTGAAGGCTTGAAGATGTGGTTAATAGAAAGAAACCTTCCTTCTTTTCCTCTAGTACCGGTTTCGCAATCACAGGCTGTAGTGGGTGCAATATTGGGAATTGGTATTATTAAGGGTGGAAGAAATGTAAATTTTAAAATTTTGTGGAAAATTGCTATAGGGTGGATTTTAACTCCGATATTGTCACTGATGATATCCTTTGTTTTATTATTTTTAGTGCAAAATGTTTTTATGCAAAATGTTTTTTTAAAATAATATATTCATATAAAATCGAATATTACTTGGCTGAGAATAGGAGCGCCGTGGAACTAAGACATATTGAAGAATATGTTGTTGTTGCAGGGCACTTTTTTCTGGATGAGTACAGCTAAGAGAATATACATTGACTACAATAAGTTGGCTATACATTATCAAAAAATATGCTTAGGTGTTAATAGAGGGAGGAATTTCAATGTTTGATGTTGCAGTTATTGGTGCGGGTATCACAGGCACCTTTATTGCTAGAGAGCTTTCAAAATACCAATTAAGAGTATTGATGATAGAGAAGGATAATGATATTGCAAATGGTACTACAAAGGCAAATAGCGCAATTGTTCATGCGGGGTACGATGTTTTGCAGGGAACACTAAAGGCTCAACTAAATGTAAAAGGGAACAAAATGTATGAGGAAGTTTGTAGGGAACTTCAGGTTCCATTCAAGAGAATAGGTTCATTGGTCATAGCCTTCAATAATAACGAGATCAAGTTATTGGAAGAATTATACAAAAGAGGGTTAAGCAATGGTGTCCCAGATATGGAGATACTCAGTAGAGAAAGGGTTTTAGCTTTGGAACCTAATTTAAATGATGATGTAATTGGTGCTCTATATGCAAAGACAGCGGGAATAGTAGGTCCATGGGAATTAGCTATTGCCCTTGCAGAAAATGCTTTGGAAAATGGGGTTGAACTATTCTTAAATAGCACTGTAACAGGTATAAAAAAAATAAAGGATTTTTATTGTGTTAAGGCTGGTAATCAAGATATAAATACTAAGCTTGTTATTAATTGTGCTGGAATATACGCAGACAAAATTAATGATATGGTTTCTGACATTCACTTTAAGATGTTGCCGTTCAAAGGTGAATACAACCTTTTTGACAAAAATGCAGGAGATATGGTCAATACTATTATCTTCAGATGTCCATCGGATGCAGGGAAGGGAGTAGTTATATTACCTACAGTTCACGGTAATTTACTTATTGGTCCGACCTCCGAGCTTGTGGATTCTAAAGATGCCCTACAAACAACTTCAGAAGGACTAAAATTTATTCAGCAGCATACCAAATTGACCCTAAAGGGAATTAACTTTGGAAATGTGATAACCTCTTTTACTGGATTAAGAGCAAAAACAATGCTTCATGATTTTATCATTGAAGAAGCTGAGGACGCTTTAGGATTTATTAATGTAGCAGGGATCGATTCACCAGGTCTTACAGCTGCACCTGCAATAGCTGAGTATGTACTCAACCTTATAAAACACAGATTAGGCAATATTCAAAAAAACGAGAAATTCAGTTCTAGCAGGAGACCTAATATTAATTTCATGGAATTATCTGTTGAAGAAAAACGAAAAATTATTCAGAAGGATCCTAAATTTGGGAGAATTATATGTCGTTGTGAAGGCATTACTGAAGGTGAAATTATTGATGTAATTCATAGAAAGCCAGGAGCCAAAACCCTTGATGGAGTAAAGAGAAGAGCGAGACCAGGATCAGGTAGGTGTCAAGGTGGATTTTGTACACCAAGGGTAATGGAAATCATTGCCAGAGAGTTGGGTATTGATATTACAGAGGTTGTCAAGGATGGTCTTGATTCTTATATATTAACGGGAGAAACTAAATAGTATTTTGTCAATCAATTGTAACAATTTATCTCAGCTCTATATAGGAGGGAATAATGTGAACAACTATGAAATTGTAGTCATTGGTGGAGGTCCTGCAGGACTGGCAGCAGCAATTGAGGCTCGCAAGAACGGAGTTAAAAAAATATTGCTAATTGAAAGAGATAGGGAACTGGGCGGAATATTACAACAATGTATTCATAATGGCTTTGGCCTTCATATATTTAAGGAAGAGTTGACGGGACCAGAGTATGCAGAAAGATATATACAAGAGCTTATAACTATGGGCATTGAATATAAATTAAACACGATGGTGATTGAAATTACTAAAAATAGACAGATAACTGCAATTAATACAATTGACGGAATAATGCATATACAAGGCAAAGCAATTATTTTAGCAATGGGTTGCAGAGAAAGAACTAGAGGCGCTGTTAGAATCCCTGGCACTCGACCAGCAGGAATCCTAACAGCAGGGATGGCACAACGTTTTGTGAACATGGAAGGTTACATGATTGGAAAAAGAATAATAATACTCGGTTCTGGAGATATAGGGCTAATAATGGCAAGGCGTTTGACTTTAGAAGGAGCTCAAGTATTGGCAGTAGCTGAAATAATGCCCTTTTCAGGAGGACTAACAAGGAATATTGTGCAGTGTCTAGAGGACTATAATATTCCCCTATTTTTAAGCCATACTGTAGTAGATATAGAAGGACAAGATAGGGTAAAAGCTGTGACTATAGCAAAGGTAGATAAAAACTCTATACCTATAAAAGGAACAGAAAAAAGATTTGAATGTGATACTCTTCTCTTATCTGTTGGATTAATTCCGGAAAACGAGCTCTCTAAATGTGCTGGTATTGAGCTGGATAAAGTGACCGGTGGATCTATTGTGAATGAATCGATGGAAACTTCAATAGAAGGAATTTTTGCTTGTGGGAATGTAGTCCATGTACATGATCTAGTTGATTGGGTTACTGAAGAAAGCAAAAGGGCAGGAAAAAGTGCTGCAAAATATGTAAAGGGAGAGTCAACTGGTAGGTATAAGGTTATAAACATCAAGGGTATCAATGGAGTTCGTTATGTTATCCCTCAACTTTTGAGAGTAAAAAACATAACAGAATCTATTAATTTAATGATGAGGGTTGATAATATCTATAAAAACATAAAATTCATTGTGAAGGGTAATGGTCAAAAAATAAAGGAAATAAAGAGAGCACATGTTGCTCCTGGGGAAATTGAAACCATTAAGATTACTTTAAATGAATTAACTTATAGAGATTATAATGAAATTTCAGTTGAAATTGTGAAGGAGGAAGCGTGATTTTGGAACCTAAAGATATGATTTGTATCGCATGCCCACTAGGATGCAGATTAAGTATATATGAAGATAATAGTGCAGAAGGCTTCATAGTATCAGGAAATAAATGCCTCAGGGGCATAGATTATGCCGTCAAGGAAATGACAAATCCTACGAGGGTATTGACTACTACGGTAAAAATATCCAAAGCATTTTTTAGTAGAATTCCAGTACGAACTAATGGAGCAATCCCCAAATCTCTAATTTATGAAGCGATGAAATTGATTAATTGCATTGAAATTCAAGCACCAGTAAGGATGGGGCAAGTGCTTATAAAGAATATTCTAGATACAGGAGTAGACATTATAGCTTCTAGAAGTATGTACGAAAGAGAAATGCTTGATCATATTAAGGACTCAACTTTCGAAGTCAAAAAATCGCTTTGAAGCATTGAAATTTAGAACTACAAAATCTTGGGGGATAGCCGAAATCATATTTTTTAAATGATAACAGAGATTACTTTTTGTGGGAAAAACTAGATTTAATGTATTTACTTTGGCAAATAAAACTAAATTCAAAAAATTCAAAAAAATATGTTTTAAATTAAAATTCTGTGGTATAATTTAAGTAACAAGGAACATGGTTTATAAGTTGAAACTCACAGAGTTTAGAACTTAGAAACATAAACCTTGTTAATATAGATGCAGAGTGCAAAGAAAGAAAGAGGTGAGTCCACCAAAGCATGAATAGTGAAGTTAATTTGACTTAAGGGACAACATTCCGGCGTGGAAAGTGGAAGTTGTCCCTTAAGTCATTTTTGTTGAAGAAATACACAAAATTATTTACACGCCTCTATTTCCTTAGTTTGACTTTTTTGGGCTATTTAATAAGCTTGAGTTTGGCGATATCGTAAAGATTTTCTTTTGTTACTGCTTCAACCGTATTGATATTACTATCTATGCTATCAAGCTTATTATTAATTTCTGTTCTAAATTCAGTTAAATCTGCGGTTTGATTAATTACGGCATCTAATTTTTGCTCTATTCTAGATTGACCCAGATTTAAATCGTTGACATCTGTTTTAAGAGTATTGATGTCTGATTTCATTTCGTTGACATCTGTTTTAAGAGTATTGATGTCTGATTTCATTTCGTTGACATCTGTTTTAAGTTCATTGACGTCTGACTTCACTTCGTTGACATCTGTTTTAAGAGTATTGATGTCTGATTTCATTTCACTTACATCCGTTGATAAGGTACTAAGTTTTTCTAATATTTCTTGCAATACCTTTTCCATACCAT
>JAGXRU010000242.1 GCA_018335765.1 Alkaliphilus sp. | reverse complement strand
CAAAATTCCTCATATATATTAAAAGTTTAATTGCATGTAAAAATGAACATTTACTAAATAATTATAACTTCACACTTGTCATATGTCAAGAATCTAATTTCCTGTGGAGATATGTGGATGAAAATATTTGGACTATTCTTTTTTTGTGGATAATTTTTTAAGTATCATTGAAACCTTTTGATTTATTTGATATGATTATAAAAAGCTGTTTATATGTGTATTTTGTTTTTAACAAATTCACATATATTCACAAGTTGTGGATAACGATGTGTATAACTTGATATTTCGCTAACTTTTCTTTTTTTATTTTTGCTAATTTACGCTTTATTTTCTTGTTAATAACTATTTGTTTGAATTTTATTTTTTGTGGATAATAAAAATAATTAATAATATTTTCTCAGCCCTTCATTTTTTATCCACAAGAATATTAATATCCCGATTTATAAAATTTATACAATATTAATTAAGAGCAGAGTTTTATTATGCACATTTTCTGTGGATAAGGTGTGTATATTTAATAATTTTTTCTTTTTAATCATTAATTTATTTATTTTTTTCTTGTTGGGGGGACTTTTTAATGAGCAATACCTTATCTGAAATATGGCAAAGATCTCTGAATTTAATTATGACTGAACTGACAGAAATGAGCTTCAATACATGGATCAAGCCCTTAAATCCTATATCTATAAAAGGCAATACTGTATTTTTGGAAGTTGCCAATGACTTTTCTAAAGGAATATTAGAGGCTAGATTTTCTTATTTAATAATGAATGCAATAAAACAAATTACCACTCAAGAATATCATTTGGAATTTATTGTCCCCGGAAGTGAACAATATCAAAAAGCTACTCTTTCAACACGACAAGAGAGAAATTCCGATTCATTTGATAATTTGAATTTAAATCCAAAATATGTTTTTGATACCTTCGTAATAGGTAACAGTAACCGTTTTGCCCACGCAGCATCTTTAGCAGTTTCAGAATCACCTGCCAAAGCCTATAATCCACTTTTTATTTATGGCGGAGTAGGACTAGGAAAAACACATTTAATGCATGCCATTGGTCATTTTATTTTAAGCCAAAGCCCTAATACCAAGGTAGTGTACGTTTCTTCAGAAAAATTTACTAATGAGTTGATTAACTCTATTCGAGATGATAAAAACGTTGAATTCAGAAATAGATATAGAACGGTAGATGTTTTATTAGTAGATGATATTCAATTTATTGCCGGTAAAGAAAGAACTCAAGAAGAATTTTTTCATACCTTTAATGCACTACACGAAGCAAATAAACAAATAATAATATCCAGTGACAGACCTCCTAAGGAGATACCTACTCTTGAAGATCGTTTGCGTTCAAGATTTGAATGGGGTCTGATTGCAGATATACAACCTCCTGATTTAGAAACAAGGATAGCTATTCTTCGCAAAAAAGCTGATGTAGAAGGTATTGATGTACCAAACGAAGTAATGCATCATATCGCAAAAAAAATACAATCCAACATTCGTGAATTAGAGGGTGCTCTTATACGAATCGTTGCATATTCTTCTTTAACAAATAAAGAGGTAACAATAGAATTAGCCAGTGAAGCTCTAAAGGATATAATATCCTCTAGTAGACCAAAACAAATAACCGTTCAATTAATAAAAGAAGTTGTGGCTGATCACTGTGGAATTAAAATAGAAGATTTTGTTTCTAAACGAAGGAATAGATCAATATCTTATCCTAGGCAAATTGCTATGTATTTAAGTAGAGAACTTACAGATTTATCTCTTCCAAAAGTTGGCGAAGAATTTGGAGGCAGAGATCATACTACAGTTATTCATGCCTACGATAAAATTAAAAGTGATCTTCTCTTAGATAGTGTTATTAAAAATAAAGTTGAAAGCATTATTAAAGATATAAAGGTTTAATTTAAATAAACAAAAATATGTTAGTAAAACCTTTATTTATTGTTAATAACTAATATTAATATCAAAATTTTTATTTTTGTGGATAAAAAAGCTATACTTACTAACATTTTTTATGTTGTTTAAAACCTCTATGTTTCAGTACTTTTATCCACTTATCCACTATTTCACAAGTACTACTACTATTACTAGTATTTAAACTATATAAATAATGCACCTTTTCTTATAGGAGGTTGTCCACAATGAAAATAATATGCACCCAAAAATCACTAGCAGCTAGTATAAATATTGTGCAAAAAGCTGTTTCATCAAAAACTACACTGCCAGTATTAAAAGGAATTTTACTTGAAACAGAAGAAAATAAATTAAAGCTAGTTGGAACAGATATTGAGCTAGGTATCGAAAATTATATTGATGCCGAAATTATCAAGAGTGGCTCCGTAGTTATAGCTTCAAAGATATTAGGAGAAATAATAAGGAAATTGCCTGACTCTACTGTGGAAATAGAAGTAGATCAAGACAATAATACAATTTTTCGCTGTGAGAATTCAGAATTCACTTTATTAGGTCATTCTTCTATAGATTTTCCAGAATTGCCGGAAGTAGAAAAAGATTTTAAATATTCAATTTCTCAGGATTTATTTAAAAGTATGATTAAGCAAACTACATTTGCGACAACCATAGACGAAACTCGTCCGGTATTAACTGGAGTTTTAATGGAAATTAAGGATAATAAGATAAGCATGGTGGCTTTAGATGGCTATAGACTAGCTTTAAAACAAGGAAATATAAAGACCTTAACAGATAATAAGGTTATTATACCTGGAAAAACATTAAACGAAGTATATAAGATTCTTTCCGAAGAAGACAATGATGAAATTGAAATTTATTTTACTGAAAAACATATTTTATTTAAAACACAAGATACTAGGATAATTTCGAGGCTATTAGAAGGTGAATTTGTTAATTACAATCAAATAATTCCCAGAGAATTTAAATCAAGAGTTAGCGTAAATACACGAAGTTTATATGATAGTATTGAAAGAGCTTCACTTATGGCAAAAGAAGGAAAAAACAACCTAATTAAATTTTCAATAAAAGATGAAAAAATGTCCATATCCTCTAATTCGGAAATGGGAAAAGTGTTTGAATCATTATCCATAAAATTAGAGGGAGCAGATATTGAAATTGGATTTAATTCTAAATATTTTATAGATGTACTCAGAGTTATTGATAGTGAAGAGGTATATCTTAACTTTATCAACAATGTAAGTCCTTGCATAATAAAACCTGTAGATAATAATAATTATACACATCTCATTTTGCCAGTAAGAATAACAAATTAAAACAAAAGGAGTTCTCAGCGAAATAGAGAACTCTTTTTATCTTTAAATTTAAAGAAGATGGAGGATAAAGATGAAAATAGTTAAAATAAATTCAGAATTTATTAAGCTGGACCAAGCTTTAAAATTAGGTGAATTAGTTCAATCTGGAGGACATGCAAAAATAGTTATACAGGACGGTTTAATAAAAGTAAATGGCACAGTAGAAAATCAAAGGGGTAAAAAAATAAAAGTTGGTGATATAATAGAATTTGAAAAAAATAAAATAGTAATAAAATAAGGGTTTGAAAATAAGAACAAGGGGTGAAATGCTTGAATATTGAAAAATTAAAGATTATAAATTATAGAAATTATAATCAATTACAGTTAGAATTTCACCCTAAAATTAATATTTTTGTGGGAGATAATGCCCAAGGTAAAACAAATATATTGGAAGCTATTTATATGTCAGGCACTGGTAAATCTTTTAGAACCAATCGGGACAGAGATATTATAAAATTTGATAAAA
This sequence comes from Alkaliphilus sp., assembly GCA_018335765.1. Lineage (GTDB taxonomy): Bacteria > Bacillota > Clostridia > Peptostreptococcales > Thermotaleaceae > JAGXRU01. Next base: position 4,538 of record JAGXRU010000242.1, on the reverse strand, counting down.
ATCAAGCTTATGTTAAAGTTGAAGCACAAAAAAGATATTCAAATGTGACTGTAGAATTAAAATTAGAAGAAAATAAAAAAAAGCAAATAAAAATAAATGGTTTAAGTTTAACAAAAAATTATGAAATATTAAACAATATTTTCGTTGTAGTTTTTTCACCTGAAGATTTAAAATTAATAAAAGAAGGACCCTCTGAGAGAAGAAAATTTTTGGATTTTGAAATTTCAAATATAAAGCCGTCATATTATCATAATATTAATCAATACAATAAGGTTTTGATGCAAAGAAATCATCTGTTGAGAAAAGCAAATAATCTAAATAAATACAAAAATACTTTAGAAGTATGGGATGAAAAATTAGTAGAGATTGGAACTTTAATAATTAAAGAAAGAGTTAAATTTATAAATAGAATAGGTACCTTAAGCCGTTTAATACACAGAAAAATAACAGATAATCTGGAAAATTTAGAAGTCAAATATTTAAGTAATGTGCCATTCGAAAGAGAAAATGATATAGTTGATAAATTCAATATTAATCTTAAAAAAAATTTTGAAATTGACTTAAATAGAGGAATGACCACAGTAGGCCCTCATAGAGATGACTTAGGTATTTATATTAATGGAATAGATGCAAGAAATTATGGGTCCCAAGGTCAACAGAGAACTACGGCACTTTCGTTAAAATTGGCAGAAATAGAGCTAATTAAGGCTGAAGCGTTGGAATATCCTGTTCTTTTATTAGATGACGTTATGTCTGAGCTTGATCAAAGCAGACAAAAATATTTAATAAAAAGCCTTAAGGATGTTCAAATATTTATTACAACAACGGAAATTAATAGTTTGGAAAGATACGCTATTGAAAATAAAAAAATATTTATAGTTAATAAAGCAAATGTAAGTGAATTAGTTGAAAATAGCCAATTAAATGATTTAAAATAAGAAATACGTATGATATTTAATAAGAGATATTTAATAAATTTTGGTTAATTTATTTTACATAAGGTAATTAAAGGTTATAATGTAATGTGAACTAATTTTTGGGAGGTCTTTTTATGTTTCTTCACTTAGGTGGGAATGTTATTGTCCCTCTAAATAATATAATTGCTATTATTGACGTGGATTCTATTTCAAAGTCAAAGGATAGCAAAGATTTTTTTAAGTTGGCGGAAAAAAAAGGTTTTGTATATAAAATTTCAAGCAAGGAAACAAAATCCTATATTATAACTGAAAGAGTAGAAAAAAAAAATAAAGGTGCATTAAAAATAATAAAAACAATTATCTATTTTTCACCTATTTCATCAGTAACACTTAACAAAAGGACTGGCTTTATTGATGAACTAAGTGAAATTTAAAAAATGAAAATGTAAATTTTATATATTGGTAAATTTGGTAGGGGGTAAAGCAATGACAGATAAAATTAAACATGCATACGGTGCTGAACAAATACAAGTATTAGAGGGATTAGATCCAGTTAGAAAAAGACCTGGAATGTATATTGGGTCTACCGGTGCAAAAGGACTTCATCATCTTGTATATGAAATAGTTGATAATAGTATAGATGAAGCTTTAGCGGGACATTGCAAGAATATTGAAGTTGTTATAGGAAAAGAGAACACTATATGTGTTAAAGATGATGGCAGAGGAATGCCTGTGGACATACATCCAAAAACAGGAAAGCCTGCAGTTGAAGTAATTCATACTGTTTTACATGCAGGGGGAAAATTTGGTGGTGGAAGCTATAAGGTATCCGGCGGGCTTCATGGAGTTGGTGCATCTGTAGTAAATGCCTTATCGGAATGGATGGAGGTAGAGGTAAAAAGAGATGGAAAAATATATCACCAAAGATATGAAAGAGGGTATACAGTAACAGAACTTGAAATCATAGGCGAATCAAAGGAAACTGGATCTAGAACAATATTCTTGCCTGATAAAAACATCTTTGAAGAAACCTCATTTAAATTAGAAACCATAGAGCACAAGCTTAGGGAAATGGCTTTTTTAAATAAAGGAATAAAAATAGTGCTTATTGATGAGAGGGAAGATGAACCTCAAAAATACATCTTTCATTATGAGGGCGGAATTATAGAATTTGTTAAACATCTGAATAAAAATAAAGATCCTATACATAGTACAATAATCTATTTTGAAGCAGGGAAGGATTCTTCCAAAGTAGAAGTTGCAATGCAGTATACTGATACATATACCGAAAATGTTTTTTCGTTTGCGAATAATATAAATACCCAAGAAGGTGGTACCCATCTAATTGGATTTAAATCTGCTTTGACAAGAGTAATTAATGAATATGCAAGAAAAAATGGATATATAAAAGAAAAAGAAGAAAACCTCACAGGTGAGGACGTACGTGAAGGTTTGACTGCTATTCTTTCTGTTAAACTGTTAGAGCCACAATTTGAAGGACAAACAAAAACCAAGTTGGGTAACAGTGAAATGAGGGGTATTGTAGAAAGTGCTACAGCAGAAGCAATACAAGCTTTCCTTGATGAAACTCCGGCAGAAGCGAGATTACTTATTGAAAAGTCGATTAAGGCTGCAAGAGCAAGGGAAGCTGCAAGAAAAGCAAGGGAATTGACAAGGCGAAAAGGAATTTTAGACGGTATGGCTCTTCCAGGAAAACTGGCTGACTGTTCTGAAAGAGATCCTAAGCTAAGTGAAATATTTCTTGTGGAAGGAGATTCTGCGGGTGGATCTGCTAAGCAAGGAAGAGATAGAAAAAATCAGGCAATTTTGCCTCTAAGAGGTAAAATTATGAATGTTGAAAAGGCTAGGCTGGATAAAATATTAAATTACAATGAAATTAGAACAATGATAACTGCATTTGGTTGTGGTATAGGAGACGAATTTGATCTGGGTAAGCTTAGATATCACAAAATTGTGATTATGACTGATGCTGATGTCGATGGAGCTCATATAAGAACATTGTTATTAACTTTTTTCTATAGATATATGAAACCATTGGTGGAGGCAAATCATATCTATATAGCTCAACCGCCACTTTATAAAATCAAAAAAGGTAAAACGGAATATTATGTCTATAATGACAGGGAACTTGAGATATTATTAACTGAAATAGGTAGAACGGGTATGACACTACAGAGATATAAAGGTCTTGGAGAAATGAACCCGGAACAATTATGGGATACGACTATGGATCCTTTTAAAAGAACGATTATTCAAGTAACGGTAGATGATGCGGTTGCTGCAGATGAAATATTTACTACTCTTATGGGAGATAAAGTTAGACCACGCAGGGAATTTATTGAAAAAAACGCAAAATATGTAAGTAATTTGGATGTATAAGTAGATAAAGAAAACTTATTTGAGGATTGGAGGAGACAAATTTGGAAAGTGAAAAAAAGAGAGGATTTATTATCAATTTTGTATATTATGCAATCATTTTGTTCATGGTATATGTTACTATCAAATATGGTTTCTCAATGCTTTCACCATTTATTTTAGCTTTTGCGATTGCATCCTTACTAAAGAGGCCATCAAGGTTTTTGGCAAGAAAATTAAAGATATCCAAAAGGGTGACAGCAATTTTGCTGGTATTGTTATTTTATTCCACTATGGGAATTTTTATATCTTTACTTGGTTTTAAGATATTTATATCTTTAAAGGATCTTGTTTTAGCATTGCCAACAATTTATGCGGTTCATATAGAGGTATTTTTACATTCGATTTTCAATGATCTCAAAGAAGCAGTTGGTCGCATTGAACCGTCTTTGCTGCATACCCTAGGTGATTTTTTCAATCAATTTACGCAGTCTTTAGGACAGTTTGTTTCCACTCTTTCCATTAGTGCTGTCGGCATGATCTCAAATTATGCCACATCGCTTCCAGCTCTTTTTATAAAAGGGTTGCTTATGGTAATTTCCACATTCTTCATTGCAGCGGATTATGAAGAGTTAACGGAGTTTGTCTACAGACAATTTCCAAAGAAGGTTGTGGTAATGATTAAAAAAATTCAAGAATATGTGGTTGGAACCTTGTTTGTATGTATTCGGTCCTATGCAATAATAATGGGAATTACCTTTGTGGAGTTGTCTTTAGGTTTCTTAATAATTGGTGTTGATAATGCCATTCAGATTGCCTTTATCATTTCCGTTTTTGATATTATTCCAATCTTAGGAACAGGTGGTATAATTATTCCATGGGCGATTATTAGCACCATACAAGGGAATTATCAACTGGCAGTAGGTTTATTGATAATATATGCAATTGTAATAGTTGTGAGATATATTGTTGAGCCTAGAATAGTAGGTAGACAGATCGGTCTTCATCCAGTTGTAGCATTGATTAGCATGTTTGTTGGTTTGCAATTGTTTGGAATTCTGGGACTTTTTGGATTTCCTATTCTACTATCATTGTTGAGATATTTGAATGATACCTCTACAATAAAACTGTTTAAGTGAAGAATGAAAAATAATGATTAGAGTTAGGTAGGGGGAATAAAATGATGGAAGATACAAGTAAGGTTGTGCAAATAGATATTGAAGATGAAATGAGAAAATCGTATAT
>JAGXRU010000241.1 GCA_018335765.1 Alkaliphilus sp. | reverse complement strand
ATATTCAACCATATCCTTATCCGTAGAAATGGCTACAAGAACATCGCCTTCATTAAATCTCTCTGCAGCCTCTTCAGCGTTTAAGGCAATGCAAACATTTCCGGTAGCTGACTTTGAACCTATACCTACTCCCTTAATAAGAATTTCACCCGCTATATGAACCTTTATGGTGTTGGTTGTTCCTGCCACGCCAACCGGAACTCCGGCAGTTATTACAACCAGATCCCCGGCGTTTATGTATCCACTCTCCAGTGCCTTTTCTATAGAAATATCAAAAATTTCATCTGTGGATAATGCCTCTCTAACCAAAACAGGATAGGTATTCCAAGTCAACGCCATTTTTCTTAGAACCTTTTCTTTAGTAGTAGTCACTAAGATCGGTGCCTTGGGTCTGAATTTAGAAACCATTCTGGCTGTGTAGCCCGATGACGTGGCAGTGATAATGGCAGATGCTCCTAAGTCATGAGCACTAGTACAAGTAGCATGGCTTATGGCATCAGTAACGTTTTTCTCCTTACCTACACCCTTTACTTTTAATATTTCTGCATAATTTAAGGAATCCTCTGTTATTTTAGCTATGTTTGCCATAGTTTTCACTGCTTCTAGGGGATATTTACCAGCCGCCGTTTCTCCGGATAACATGATTGCATCTGTTCCGTCAAAGATAGCATTGGCAACATCTGTAACCTCAGCTCTAGTAGGTCTTGGGTTTCTAATCATGGAGTCAAGCATTTGAGTGGCTGTTATTACCGGCTTTCCGGCACTATTGCATAGCTTTATCAGCATTTTTTGTGTCAAAGGAACCTCTTCAGCAGGTATTTCTACACCCAAGTCTCCTCTGGCAACCATAATACCATCAGATACTTCCATGATCTCCGCAATATTGTCTACACCTTCTCTGTTCTCAATTTTAGATATGATCTGGATATCGGAGGCATCATTTTCCTCCAATATTTTTCGTATCTCCAAAACATCGCTGGCTTTTCTTACAAAAGAAGCCGCTATGAAGTCTATTTCATTTTTAATTCCAAATTTAATATCCGCTATATCCTTTTGTGTGATTGCAGGAAGATTTATTTTAACCCCAGGCACATTCACTCCCTTATGATTTTTAATTACTCCAGAATTTTTTACTATGCACTTAATTTCAGTCTGATCACTAATTTCAACCACTTCTAACTCTACAAGCCCATCATCCATCAATATTTTGTCCCCAGGCTTTACATCCATAGGAAGAAATTTATAGGTTATATTGCCAATATCACCATTGCCTATGATATCTCTGGTGGTCAGTGTGAAAAACTCGCCCTCCTGAAGAAAAATTTCACCTTTTTCAAAAGATCCGGTTCTAATCTCAGGTCCTTTAGTATCTAAAAGCAAAGCAATAGGTAGTCCCATCTCTTCTCTTACTTCTTTTATTACATCTATCCTTTTTTGGTGTTCCTCATGGGAACCATGGGAAAAGTTCAATCTCGCCACATTCATGCCATATGTAAACAACTGTTGAAGCAATTCCTTAGTCTCACTCGCCGGTCCCACAGTACAAACAATCTTTGTTTTTCTCATAATAAATCCTCCTTAGTTTATGTAGATAAAATTCTAGCCAATTCATAAATTTCATTATTCAATTCTTTTTTCATAGCTATTGCTTCAGAAATATCCATATCTATTATTTTATTTCCTTTTATACCAAGTGCTCTGCCTGATTTTTTCTGCATAAGTAATTCTATTGCCTTTCCTCCCATCCTACTTGCCAATAGTCTGTCAAAGGCAGTAGGACTTCCGCCTCTTTGGATATGCCCTAGTATGGTTAGCTTTGTCTCAATTCCAGTCTTTTCTTCAATTTCCTTTTCTAAACTTCTAGCGTTTTCCACAACTCCTTCAGCCAATATGATGATGCTTTGGAGCTTTCCTCTGCTTTTTCCTTGCAATATCTTCTTGCATACTTCATCTATTGAAAAATTTAGCTCTGGAATAATGATACTCTCTGCCCCTCCGGCTAGTCCAGCATACAAGGCGATATCTCCACAACGTCTTCCCATTACTTCAATAATGTTAGCCCTATCATGGGATGACGAAGTATCTCTGATATTGCCGATAGCATATAACACAGTATTAACTGCTGTATTAAATCCAATAGTATAATCGGTATAAGCCAAATCGTTATCTATAGTTCCAGGCAGTCCCATGGTGGCAATTCCAGCTTTACTCAACTTTTCTGCTCCATTAAAAGAACCGTCTCCTCCAATGACAACTATTCCCTCAATTCCAAATATTTTAATTACATTTAACGCCTTCTTAAATCCCTCTTCTGTTTTGAACTCCTCACATCTTGCAGTCTTGAGTATGGTACCACCCCTTTGTATGATGTCAGCCACAGACCGGGAATTCATCACTTCAATATCTCCTTTTATTAATCCTTGAAATCCATTTTTAATACCTACTACCTCAAGCCCAAAGTACAATCCGGAACGAACCACTGCTCTTATAGCAGCATTCATACCTGGAGAATCTCCTCCACTGGTTAGTACTCCTATTTTCTGCATTGTTATCCTCCTTGCTTATGTAAGATTAAGTTTAAATATTGGGAAAGTACCACAAATAAGGTACTTTCCCAATATTTAATATGCTTTGTTCATAAGTTGCCCAACACTTCATTGGCTTCTTCAGCTTCACCGTTCGGTACTAAAATCTCATATACTCTATCTTCCTCTTTACCTATCGGCCTAATTTTAACTAAGAATCCTTCTTCGACTAAAACCTGCTTTATTTTTTGGACATCTGCTTTATTGTGTGCCATATATACAACTGTCCACATGAATAGGCCCTCCCTTGGGATAGTTTATATTGTTAATAGTTTAATCTAAATAATAACAAATTTCAACATTAACCTTGCATTAATTTTTCTATCCATAATTCATATCTTTTAAAATTCAATAGCTTTCAATATTGCTCGCATTTTTTGATTCCTTGGCAAGCAAACTCCTTAGCATTAACCTAGCAAACTTTAATACATTCTTTTCCTAATAAATCCTCAAGTTCAACTATCAAACCCTCATGAAGGTTTACCCACAGATCTGCATTGGCCTGCATTTTTCTGTTTTTTTCTTCCAAAAATAATACTACTGGAGTGTCACCCCTCCAGTTTTTTAGAGTGATCTTCAACCTATCGATAATATTGTCAAAATCCTTTTCTTTAGCAATTTTTATATAAAGCTTTTGTTGCAAAAGCTTTTCCTGATTAGCTGTTGTAGCATATTCTGACCGCTTTGCCAGATTTGCTATTTTATCTGCGATTATTTTTGGTTCTTCTTCTTCCTTTACATTCAAACGTCCTTCCACAACAATTACTTGATCTTCGTGAAGCAATTCCATATACCTATCAAAAATTTTTGGGAAAACTACCACTTCTACTGCTCCATACAGGTCTTCTATAGTTAAAAATGACATCATGTTGTTGTTTCTGGTTGCTTTGTTTTGCTTGCGAGTTATGATTCCAGCTATTCTTATAAAGGCTCCATCAAAAATAGTGCTTGCGTCTTGTCCCTCTACATCCTCTAGCAAATCACTGGTATTCATGGTTGAAACCCTCTTAATTTCCTGTTCATACTCTGCAAGTGGATGTCCGCTGATATACAGACCGATTACCTCTTTTTCCATGGTCAGCCTGATTTTTTGAGAAAAATCCGCTATTTTAGGCAAAACATCTCCTTTAATACTATTTGACAGATTTTCACCATAATCATGAAACATTGAAACCTGACCGTCAATATTTCTTTTTCTATCCTGCTGAATTCCATCTATTACCCTTTCATAAATCGCTAACAATTGGGCTCTGTTTGCACCAAGTTGGTCAAATGCCCCCCCTTTGATAAGACTTTCAATAGCTCGCTTATTGATTTCAGTTGTTTCAACCTTTTCACAAAAATCCAGAAAACTAATGAACCTGCCCTTTTCATTCCTTGCTTTAATTATGGCATTAATAACGCTGATTCCAACATTTTTTATTGCTAAAAGCCCGAAACGAATCTTTCCGTCTTCCACAGCAAACTTCACATTACTATTATTGACGTCGGGAGACAATATACTGATATTTTTCTTTTTGCAGTCTTGTATATATTGTGCTACCTTAGTGGCATTACTCATAACACTTGTGACAAGAGCAGCCATAAATTCAACAGGGTAGTAGTGTTTTAAAAATGCAGTTTCATATCCTAAAACTGCATAAGCGGCGGCATGGGATTTATTAAATGCATATTTCGCAAAATCTATCATTTCATCAAATATCTTATTTGCTACTTCCTCCGAAACACCATTTCTGGCACATCCGGGTATTTCTAAGTTGCCCTGTCCGTCATATTTCCCAAATATAAAATGTTGCCGTTCCTTTTCCATTACATCCATTTTCTTCTTACTCATGGCTCTACGCACCAGATCACTTTGCCCATAGGTATAGCCACCTAACTCTCTTACAACCTGCATTACTTGTTCTTGATACACAAGACAGCCATAAGTTACTTTTAAAATAGGCTCAAGCAGTGGATGCAGATACTTTGCTTTTTCCGGATTATTTTTGTTTTCAATATATTTGGGAATCGAGTCCATTGGACCGGGTCTGAATAGAGAGATACCCGCAATAATATCCTCAAAGCAGTCAGGTTTGAGCTCCTTCATAAACTGACGCATACCGTTGCTTTCCAATTGAAAAACCCCTAGGGTATCACCTTTGCTAATTAATTCATACACTACTTTGTCATTATACTCCATTTTTGAGAAGTCCATCTTGATTCCATGATTTGTTTCAATTAATTCCAATGCATCTCTAATTACAGTCAAATTCCTTAGCCCCAGGAAATCCATTTTCAGAAGCCCTAGCTCTTCAAGGGTTCCCATGGCAAACTGAGTCGTGATACTATTGTCATGCATATACAAAGGCACATACTCAACTATAGCTTCCTTTGCAATAACCACCCCGGCAGCATGAGTAGAGGCATGTCTAGGCATACCTTCCACAGCTTTAGCTACATCAATTAAGTATTTTGCTTGATTATCCGAAGAATACATTTCTTTTAAGACTTTGTTCATCTCCAAAGCCTTTTCTATAGTTATTCCAATCTGAAATGGAATTTGCTTAGCAATGATATCAACCTGAGCATATGACATATTTATAGCTCTGCCCACATCCCTTATAGCTGCTCTTGCAGCCATGGTTCCAAAGGTAATTATTTGGGCAACTCTATCCTTGCCATATTTATTAACCACATAATCTATAACCTCCTGTCTTCTTTCAAAGCAGAAATCAATATCAATATCTGGCATACTTATTCTTTCAGGATTCAGAAATCTTTCAAAAATTAAGTTGTACTTTATAGGATCTATATCTGTAATTCCCAGAGTATAGGCAACAATACTTCCGGCTGCTGAACCTCTCCCCGGTCCAACCATTATTTTGTTTTCCTTTGCATATCTAATAAAATCCCACACAATCAAAAAATATTCACCATATCCCATATCTTCAATCGTTTTTAATTCATATTTCAATCTTTCCTTTAGTTCATCAGTAACAAGTCCATATCTATCGATAAGACCCTTTATGCAATTCTCCATTAAGTATCCCTTTACATCATAGCCCTCAGGAACACTGTAATTTGGTAAATGAATTTGGTTAAAATCAAAATCCACATGACACATATCTGCAATTTTACTGCTATTATCTAAAGCCTCCACAGCATATGGGAAAAGCATTTCCATTTCTTCCGCTGACTTAAGGTAGAATTCGTTTGTAGGAAATTTCATACGCTCTTTTTCATCAACTGTTTTACCTGTCTGAATACATAAGAGTATATCGTGGATCTCTGCATCTTCTTTTTTTAAATAATGAATGTCGTTTGTGGCCACCATAGGTATCCCTAATTCTTTGCTGAGCTTAAGCAGTCCTTCATTGACAATTCTCTGCTCATTTAATCCATGATCCTGCAATTCAAGGTAAAAATTGTCTTTTTTAAATATGCTTTCAAGCTTCAAAGCTTCTATCCTTGCACCCTCATAATCTTGGTTTAATAACAGCCTCTGAATAGATCCAGCCAAGCAACCGCTCAAAGCTATTATACCTTCACTGTATTTTTGGAGAACAGAAATATCTATTCTTGGTTTATAGTAAAACCCTTCCACATAGCCAATAGAAACTATTTTAGTTAAATTCTTGTAGCCTTTGCTGTTTTTAGCCAAAAGAACCAGATGTCCAGAATTTTTATCTTTAACAGGGTCCTTATCATACAGCGAGCGGCTGGCTGTATATACCTCACAACCAATTATGGCTTTAACGCCTTGTTTTTTTGCATATTTATAGAAGTCAACAACACCAAACATACCGCCATGGTCTGTTATTGCAATTGACTTCATTCCCATTTTTTTTGCTTCATCTATTAGTGAAGTGATTCTTGCGGAACCATCCAACAAACTATACTCTGTATGGACATGGAGATGCACGAAATTTCTCATTGGTACCTCCTGATTATCCCTATTTCTTTAGAAGCTTAGCAGACATCATGGCTTTAGATACAATATCATGATTGTGATATACGGCAATATCTACTTTAGAGAATTTTCTTCCCATGTTAATAATATTTGCATGAACTTCAATTTTACTTTCCAATTTTAATGGTCTAATATAATATATCATGAAGCTGTCGATAACACTATCGAGTTGTTTTTGCTTCTTTATGGCAATAGAGCCAATGGTTGACATAAGCATTACAATGACACCCGCACTGGCTAAGCCCAGTTCATTTAACATCATAGGTGTTATTTCGCCTGATAGTTTGACGCCTCTCTCAGTTTCCTCCAACTCGCATTGGTTAATTATCATATCTTGAAAAGGCTCACCTATATGAGGCTGATTTCTTATTTGCTCTAAGCCTTTTATGACATCCTGCCTGGTAATTACACCAATTAATTTTTTCCCTTTTACTATAGGGATCATCTCAACACCTTCCCATATCATAATATGTGATATGTAGGCCACAGGAGTGTTTATTTCTGAGGTGATGGGATTAGAAGTCATTAGTTCAACAACAGGTTCATTTTCCTGAGCTTCCGCTATATCTCTTTGTGTTATAATGCCAATCACATGTTGATTCTTATCTACAACAGGATATCTGCTATGCCCGGTGATAGCCATGTATTTTTTCATATCAGCTACCCTATGATTAAAATCGAGGTAATATAATTCAGAAGGAATGATATCCTCCACAAGGAGTATCTCTTTTTTTATAAGTTTTTCGCTTATGCTACGATTAATCATAGTAGCAATCGTAAAGGTATCATAGCTAGTAGATAATATAGGCAGTTTTTTTTCCTGTGCTAATTTTTTTATTTCCTCCTTACAAGAAAACCCTCCCGTCACCAATATAGCACAATTATTTTCCAAAGCCAAATATTGGACATCATCTCTATTTCCTACAATAAGCAAATCTCCTTCAGAGATATATTTTTCAATATCCCCTAATGCCATAGCACCTATGACAAATTTATTTACAGTTTTATATATACCTTCATGTCCTGCCACTATCTGTCCCTCTACTATATTGACTAACTCCGAGAAGGTAACCCTGTCCAAACGCTGTTTTTCAAACTTTTCAATCCTGATAGTTCCAACTCTGGGAATGGTGCTCACATACTCTTCCATCTGAGCATCTTTAATAGCCTTATAGGCTGTTCCCTCACTGACATCCATGTCCTGAGCCATTTGTCTTACGGAAATTTTTGTGCCTATCTTTAATTCTTTTATATAAGACAATAATTGTTCATTTTTTGTCATAACAAACTCTCCGTTCAACAATATTTTTGCGAAAAATAAAAGGCATGAAATAATTTCATACCAGTATTATAGCATATAAAGAAAATTTTTAAAAAATATGATTTAACTAATGTCCTCTAACACTTTAGTAATAGTAACCGAGGGGTGATATATCAATTCCAACTCTGCATTATACTTAATTTTATTACCACTTTGATCCATTATACATTTAACCTTAGGTCTACTTGGATAGTCATTATTCTTACCGCTTACGACACCTCTGATTCCTGAGTTTAAAAGCACCATTGTTCCAACAGGATAACTAGTCACATGTTTCAAGAATTTTTCCAAAATCTCATGATCAAAGTCATGATTCGACATAGACACTAGATGTTCTATGGCTTCGCTAGGACATATTCTTTTCTTATACACTCTGTCAGATGTTAAAGCATCATATACATCAGCTATGGCAACTATCCTTGAAAACTCATGAATTTCATTTCTCTTTTTGCCTGCCGGATATCCTGTACCATTGTATCTCTCATGATGTTCTAATATTACCATCATACTGCTAGTATCTAACTCAGTATGCCTAATAATTGTATGATATCCAAGTTCAGCATGTTTTTTTATTTCATCATACTCTTTTTTCTCAAGGGCTCCAGGTTTATTTAGTATTTCTTGCGAAACCAATATTTTGCCTATATCGTGCAGGATTGCTCCAACACCCAGTTTCAAAAGCTTCTCCTTGTCATAGCCTAAGGCTATTCCAGTAACTATGGATAGTACACAAACATTGACACAATGATCAAAGGTATAGTCGTCTACAGCCCTTATATCAGAAAGATTTAATATAATACCTTCATCATTCAACAAATCTTCTATAATCGTTGAAACAATTTCCGTTATTTTAGCAGTTGAAAATTCATCACCCATATTAATCTTTTCCATTGTTTGTTTTGTTAGTATTTTAGCAGTCTGTCGATTTTCCTCCTGTATTATATCAATAATCTTTACTTCTGATAATTCATCAATTCTCACACAAATCTCTGAAATACCTGATTCTATAAGCTTATCAATGTAATGTTCTTTAATGGTTAAACCTTCAGAGAGCAAAACTATACCATCACTGCTGGAAATTGTTTTTCCAATGACCATCCCTGGTCTCAAATGCTCTATATTAATTTTATACATGTTGCCTCCACATATGTAATGGTAATTTGTGCAATTTATGCTATAGTGACTAATTTCGACAAAAACCAATGAATTCCTTTTAAATATTGCGTCGAGCAAATAGGACCATACTCCTATTTTAAATCTGAAGTAATTTCAAAAATCTGAAAACCGCTCGTTTTTACACAAGCGGCTTTCTCTATAACTCTAACAATTCTGTTTCAACTAGATTTTTCAGATCATCCATTGCTTCCAATTCATCAGGTCCATCTATTATGATGGATATGCATTCATTTTTAGCAACTCCCAAGGACATAATTCCCATAATACTTTTCCCATTGACTTTTTTTGTATTTTTTTCAACGAAAACATCTGACTCATATTTGTTTGCCCTTTGAACAAATATAGCTGCCGGTCTAGCATGAAGTCCTATTTTATTGTTGACTACTAGTTCCTTTTTTACCATCTCTATTTCACTCCCCCATTTTTTCTTAATTTTTCAGCGATTTCTTCTATTTTCCTCAATCTATGGTTTACACCAGATTTCCCTATGGGCGGATTTAGCATCTGTCCAAGCTCCTTTAAGCTAGCTTCCTGATCATCCAGTCTAAGTTCCGCAATTTCTCTAAGTCCATTAGGAAATATCTTTAACCCATAGTGTTCTTGGACATATTCAATATTTTGAATCTGTCTGAGTGACGCATTAACAATTTTACTAAGATTGGCAGTTTCACAGTTTACGATACGGTTGACATTATTTCTTACTTGTTTTACGATTCGAATGTTTTCCAGATTTAAAAGAGCCGAATGAGCACCGAT
>JAGXRU010000240.1 GCA_018335765.1 Alkaliphilus sp. | reverse complement strand
GGCGGTTTGCATATAATTGGTACAGAAAGACATGAATCCAGAAGGATAGACAATCAGCTCAGGGGACGCTCCGGCCGTCAGGGTGATCCGGGATCATCCCAGTTTTTCATATCCCTAGAAGATGATCTAATGCGTTTGTTTGGAAGTGACAGGATAAAGGGAGTTGTAGAGAAGCTTGGAATGGATGACGAGGAGCCAATTGAGGCAAACCTGTTGTCAAAATCCATTGAGGGAGCTCAAAAAAAGGTGGAAGGCAGAAACTTTTCCATTCGTAAGCATGTACTGCAATATGACGATGTAATGAATAAGCAGAGAACAATAATATATAAGGAACGAAAAAAGGTTCTTGAGGGTGAAAATTTAAGGGAGCATATATTCAGTATGCTGTCTGATATTGTAAGTAAAACCGTTGATGTGTACACAGCTGATGTAAAATTTCCTGAGGAATGGGATTTGATTGCGATTGAAGATTACCTTCATAATATTTTCCTGCCCAAAAACAGTCTTGTATTTGAAAAGATTGAAGACTTGACAAAGGAAGCCTTGAAGGAACATATTATGGCAGTGGCAAATAAGGTCTATAGCCTTAAGGAAGAAGAAATAGGCGAGGAAAGAATGAGGGAGCTTGAGAGAGTGATGCTCCTAAGGGTAGTGGACACAAAATGGATGGATCATATCGATGCCATGGATCAATTAAGACAGGGTATAGGGCTTAGAGCATATGGACAGGAGGATCCTGTAAGGGCATATCAAGTGGAAGGTTTTGATATGTTTGATGCTATGATAAAGAGCATACAAGACGATACTATTCGATATTTGTTCAATGTGACGGTGCAAACTGAAGCAAAGAGAAAACAGGTTGCCCAAGTCACCGGAACCAGTGGAGGGGACGAAGAAGTCGTTAATAAGCCTGTTGTGAAACAAGGTGAAGTGGGAAGAAATGACCCATGCCCCTGCGGTAGTGGGAAGAAGTATAAGAAGTGCTGTGGAGGGAAACAGATTAAGAATTAAGAATTAAGAATTAAAAATTAAAAATTAAGAATTAAAAATTAAAAACCAGAAACCAGAAACCAAAAACCAAAAACTAAGAATTAAAAATTAAGAATTAAGAATTAAAAATTAAGAATTAAAAACCAGAAACCAGAAACCAAAAACCGAAAACCAAAAACTAAGAATTACTGAAAGGCTGTGAAAAATTTGATTCAACTGGAGCAATTGAAGATAGAATTGAGTGCTTTAGAAAATCCGATTAAAGATTTGAGGGCTTCTCTTTGACATAGAAGGACTGAATGCTCGTGCCAATGACCTAGAGGATAAAATGCTGGATCCTAGCTTTTGGGACAATCCTAAAGAGGCTCAAAAGTTTAATCAACAGGCAAAACAAGTTAAGGATAAGCTTAAGGGCTTTCAGGAAATTGAACAAAAATATGAGGACTTGATGAGTCTTTTGGAAATGGCGATGGAAGAAGAAGATTCCTCAATTGAGAAGGAAATAAAAAAGGAATTTGAGAGCTTGCAACAGGAACTAGATCAGTTGACGGTTGCTACCCTTTTGTCGGGAGAATATGACGGCAACAACGGTATTTTATCCATCCATTCAGGAGCCGGGGGGCTTGACTCTCAGGATTGGGCTGAAATGCTTTTGCGTATGTATACAAGATGGGCTGAAAAAAAGGGCTTTCGTATAAAAACCCTGGATATTTTACGGGACACAGAAGCGGGAATAAAGAATGTGACACTTCTGGTCGAGGGTCAAAATGCCTATGGTTATTTGAAAAGTGAGAAGGGTGTTCATAGGATTGTTCGGATTTCACCCTTTGATCCATCGGGAAAGAGACATACTTCTTTTGCTTCGGTGGATGTTATGCCAGATATAGACGAAAATATGCAAGTAAGCATCAATCCCAGTGATTTGCGAGTGGATACTTACCGTGCCAGTGGTGCGGGAGGACAGCATGTCAATAAGACTGATTCAGCCATAAGAATAACCCATATTCCCACCGGAGTTGTGGTGCAATGTCAGAATGAAAGATCTCAACACAGCAACAAAGAGACAGCTATGAGGCTGCTTATGGGCAAGCTTGTAGAGCTTAAGGAGCAGGAGCAAAAGGATAAAATTGAAGATTTGAAGGGAGATTATAGCCAGATCTCTTGGGGGAGCCAAATACGTTCCTATGTGTTTCACCCCTATAATATGGTGAAGGATCATAGAACCAATGCTGAAATGGGGAATATACAAGCTGTGATGGATGGCGAGCTTGATTTGTATATAAATGCTTATCTCAAGCAAAAGGCGATTAAACTTGATGAATAATAAAGGCAGGCTCTTTGGAGTCTGCTTTTTTAATAGGGAAAAAAAGGCTGTCTGAGACGAGGCAATGCAAAAGTACCTTTGTCATACTGAGCATTAGCGAAGAATCTTTCAATCTTAGATTCTTCACTGCGTTCAGATGACAGAGCATGGTAAAATCATAAAAATGATACTTTTTCAGTGCCCGCTTCTCAGCCCTAGCTAGTTTTCTTTATTTTTCGCCCTTTAGGGCAACATCTTTATCCTTGTATTGATATACTTTCCAAACACCAATGGTTACCACTGGAACTGCATAGAATATGAAGAAACCCCAGGTAATGGTACCGTAGCCCTTGGCGATTAAACCAATCAATCCAAATTGAGCGATGATTGCTCCAACAATTAATAATATGACCGTCATACCTGTGGTCAAACGAGAGGGCATGGTCTCTCCCTTTTCTTGATAAACCGATGATATTCTCTCAGTAACTGCATAAATGAATCCGGTTCCAGTCTCTATTAAAGTACCAAATAGTACAATCTGGAAGGTGATTTGGAGGAAGCTCGAACCTAGAATTCCTAAAATGTAATTTGTAGGAACTGGTACCCCTAGAATATCAGGATATAGACCAATCATCGCCAGATAGAGTAAGATACCAGGAACTATTCCAATAATCCCTGCCAGAATACCTGATCCAATGGCTTCTTTTCTAGTTTCAATATGTCTTGTGGAGAATAAGACCGCCGGTATAATTCCAAGATTATAAAATGCATACTTAAAACCACCCAGGGCCCAACCGCTCTTTATATCCCCTTGAAATACTGCACTTGTTATGCTATCGCCAAACCTTGCGAAGCAGACCACTAGAAATATAATGTAAACACCATAAAGTAAAAAAGACCAATAGGATAGAAACTTTTCGATGGCTTCAGACCCTTTAAATATGAGGAGTCCTACACCCACCATCATACCAATCACACCAACATAATAATGTAAACCAAAGAGTTCTTCTAAAATGCTACCAGCTGCGGAAGCAATTACTGCTAGAACAATCAGCAGCAATACCAAATAGCAGATTTCATAGAGCCACCAAGCCTTCCCAAGAAGCTTAGAGAAAAAGCTCCTATAATCATAAGCCTTAAACACCCTGGCAAATTCAAAGGTGGCAGCACAAACAAGGGACCAAAGCACCGTAGATATGAATATCATGGCAAGTAGGCCTCCTAAGGTGCCAAAGTTTAGAAAGAACTCTACAAGTTCTCTGCCAGTTCCGTAGCCACCAGCAATAACAACGGATTGAAATACAATCCCAGGTACAAAATACTTTTTGAAAACATCAGATCTCATAAAATTCATAATAACCCTCCTTCATATTGTATAATTGCTTTATTTATCACCAACCCTTTGAAACCTTCAGCACTTCATCGGGTATAAGGCCTTCCAGATAATCATGTATGGATTCCTCAATTATATTCATGGCATGTTCCATTTCTTCTCTTTTAATGACCAAGGGCGGCTGGAACCTTAGAACACCATTTCCTAGAAAAATAAGGATCACACCTTTCTCCCAACATCTGTAGCAAATCTTGGCTGCCGCTTCCCGGGCACCAACTTTCGTATGTCTATCTTGGACCAGGTCAATACCGATAGAAAGACCACGACCTCTAACATCTCCAATAAGCTGGTATCTTTCCATCATACCTCTGAATTTTTCCATTGCTACTTCTCCTAGTTCTTGACTTTTTTCTACCAGTTTTTCATCCTGAATAATGCGTATGGTTTCATAGGCAGCCATGCAGGAAAGAGCGTTACCGCTCATGGTGAATAAATGAGCAGGGGAGTCAAGGGCATCCATGAGTTCACTTTTAGCAACTATGGCACTAAGAGGCATTCCAGAGGCAATGGATTTACCAAGCACCAAGATATCTGGAACGATATCAAAGTGTTCAATACCAAACCATTTCCCTGTTCTACCAAACCCCTGCTGAACCTCTTCGCTGACAAATAAGATTCTATGCTTCTGACAGATTTTGTATAGGTAATCCATATATTTTTTCGGTGGAACGATTAAACCTCCATCCCCTTGTATTGGCTCTATAATCACAGCTGCTATTTCTTCTGGTGGACAATAGGTGGCAAGTGCCTTTTCAAAAGCTAACATACACTCCAAGGAACAGCTCACTACTTCCTTTTCATATCGGCATCGATAACAATCTGGGTATTCAATATGTTCAATATCGCTTAGCAAGGGACCAATTTTTCTTCTCATGTTTAAACTAATGGCGCTAAGGGATAGAGCACCATAGGTTGAGCCGTGATAAGCCCCTATGAATGATACAATTGTCCTTCGACCGGTGTATGCTCTGGCAAGCTTAATAACTCCATCGTTGGCATCTGATCCAGAAAGACCATAGGCTACTTTCTTTTTGTAATTACCTGGAGTAATGTCTGCGAGGACTTCCCCTAGCTTCACCAGAGGCTCTGAATACATATAAGCAGCTGTATAGGTGATATATCTTTTTGCTTGCTCTGTAATGGCATTAACAATTCTTGGATGAGCATGCCCTGTGTTAAGAGCCGATGCACTAGAAAGTAAATCAATGAAACGATTTCCGTCAAAGTCTTCAATGATCGCCCCCTCTCCTTTATTTACAACCAAGGGATAATAGGGAATACGGGCAAATCTAGGATAAACCTGGGCATCTCTTTCAATCAGGGTCATGGTCTTTTCAAGGTTATTGTTCATGGGCTCCTCCTTGTTTTAAGCTAGGTCAATTTATTAATCCTTTCTATCAAAAGATTGACTTCGGATGGAATTCTTACACGGACACAATGGTTTCCCAAACCTGGAAAACTGGATCCTGAGACAGATAGTACCTGTTGCTTAAGAAGATCCAAATGCAAATTAACATTTTTGTCAGGATGAACCAGGGTGATAATGGGAGTCTGGGAATTTGTTTCTAGATACCCCAGAGTTCTCATATTTCGAATTAATAGGTTTTTTGCAACTTCAATCTTTTTTCGACTGGTCTGAATGAAATCATCATCTTTTAAAGCTTCCTCCACAAGACAACCCCCTAGGGCATTGACGGAGAAAGGCACGTTAACCTTTCTATAATATGACATGATATCTGGTGAACTGACTGTATATCCTACCCTGAGACCTGCCAGTCCGAAGCCTTTCGAAAAAGAACGAATAACAATCAGGTTGTCAAAACGATTCAGAAGGCTAACTGCCGAATTTTTCATATCCATAAAGTCACCGTATGCTTCATCAACCACTAAACAGATACCTAGGTAAGCTGATTTTTGTGTAATGGTCTTGATGTCTTCTATAGGTATGACCTGTCCTGTTGGATTATTAGGATTGTCTATATAAATCAGGGCATATTTTTTTTCAAGATGATCCACCAAAAAGGAGATATTAAATCTGCCATTATATTCATGCATCTCCACGGCCTCATAGATTCCTCCCATGCTTTCAACATCAGCCTTATAATCAGGGAACTGTGGAACATATCCAAGAACAGGTGTTCCAATATTTATAAATAGTTTGTTAATTTTTGTAATACAGTCAATGGAACCACAAGCTAGTTCGATTTGAACTTTGTTCAGAAGGAGTGTTTTCTTCCAATACTCAATAATTAGATTTTTCAACTTTCTATCCACGTCAGGATAATTGTTTATCAAATTGTAATTAATCTTTTGAGCCACACTGAAAACCCCTTTAGGAAATCCATAGGGATTTGTCCCTAGGGAACAATCTAAAGTGTTGGGATCAGCCTGTTGATGGGAATAGCTGACATTGGACAAATGTTTTAGATGGTCCCTGTATTTTAACACCTTTTTCCCTCCTTTCTTAACTTGTTGCTTTAGCAAGTTGCATGCCAAAATTAAATGCACTGATAGTTGGAGATTAGAGCTGAGAATTCCAACGGTTTTGTTGGATAATATTTTAGACAGAGTCTTTCAAAGGAAAAATTAATGTTGACACATGTTCATAAGTGGTACATAATGAGAAAAAACGAGGTAGTTCCTTAGTTTTAGCTTTGCTCTTAATAAACGAAATAAAACTTATGCCTTGCCTTATTGATATTTTCTAATGAAAAGACAACTAGAAATACTTTTTCTATAGTGTCACATATTGTAACATGCTACACGATTGATTATAATTAGCAAACAAATGGTAAAAGAAAGGAGACTCGTCATGTCAAGTTCCATGCAGGAAATTTTGTTATCTATAACCTTGACAGAAGATTCCAAAATAAATTTTGATTGGTCTAGATATACAGTGCTGAAGGAAATATTTGAAATGGTAACCTTGGTGTATACAATTTCTGAAGATGTACTATTACTGATGGATGAGCATGATAGAATTCTCTCTATATATCCCGAAGTTCATCAGGGAAAAACCTTTGGTATAAATAATCGAACCCTTGTATTGTCAAGGTCTCAGAAATCTTTTCATGAAATATATATGAAGCTCCAAGATACACATTTTTATCTACTGAAAAATATTAATTCTTTGAATTATGATTCTGATTATTCTTTGCTCTTATTGAGCACCCTTGAAAATAATAGGGCTTTTAAGGATCTTAGATCTATTTCTCAGGGATTAGAGAGATTACGTCTATATCACTACCATAAGCATGAAGAATATGAAAGGTTGTTGGATTATCTAGATGCCATAGATGATGGGATATCCGCCTGTGACAAAGACGGAAATTTGCGATACATAAATACCAATGCATGTCAGATTATTGGTGAAGACAAGGAAAAATTGATTGGTAAGAATCTTTATCATCCTCCCTTTAAAGAAACTATTCTGACCCAAGTGATAGAATCAGGTAAATCACACATGGATTTTGAATATAATCTGTATTATAAGGGCAAACGACATCACCTAATGAATTCGGCTTACCCAGTATTCGATTCCAAGGGACAAATTAAGGGAGCCGTTGACATCTTTAAAGGCATTAAACGTTCCTACAAGCTTGCTAGTGATATGACGGGTTATAGGGCACATTTTCAGTTTGAAGACTTTATTGGAAGCAGCAGAATCATGCAAAATAACATTCAGCTGGCCAAAGAATTCTCTAAAATTAATAAGAACATTCTTATTGAAGGGGAAAGTGGCACAGGAAAGGAATTGTTTTCTCAAGCCATTCACAATAATAGCGATAGAAGAAACGGTCCGTTTGTGGCTATAAATTGTGCCAGTTTTCCAAGTGATCTTTTCGATAGTGAGATGTTTGGCTATGAAGAAGGGGCTTTCACAGGTGCAAAAAAAGGAGGAAAGTCCGGTAAGTTTGAACTTGCTGATGGAGGCACTCTTTTTCTCGATGAAATAGGAGAAATGCCCATGCAGCTTCAGGCAAAGCTGTTAAGGGTAATAGAGACCAAACAGATCAGCCGACTGGGTAGCAATAAGACCATCAATGTTGATTGTCATATCATAGCTGCAACGAACTGTGATTTGAAGAATATGGTCAAAAGGCATCAGTTCAGAGAAGACCTTTATTATCGCCTCAGGGTACTCTATTTAAGCTTGCCGCCAATTAGGGATAGAGGTTCGGATATTATGGAGCTATGTCAGCATTTCATGGATAAGATAAATCAAGATATGGAACATAGGATTGAAGGCCTGTCAGATGATGCAAAAACCTTAATAATGACTTACTCTTGGCCGGGAAACATCAGGCAGCTTCAGAACATTCTTTCTATTTCTATGTTCCTTTGCGATGTGAAGATACTTCAAAAAAAACATCTTATACAGGCAGGCCTTGAAGACAAGTCCATGTCTATTGATAAAACAAACAGTATGGAGAATTCCAGTAAGGATTTGTTAATGAAGACATTACACTCAAGTGGCTACAATATCAGACAGACATCAGAGTTATTACAGATATCAAGGAATACCGTTTATCGAATGATGAAAAAATACGGTATTGAGCGACAATAATTTCTACTTGCTTCATTTTTCATTTTGAAATATTATGAAGGGAATTGAAATATTTTGTAGAATATAACTAAATTAAGATGACGGGCGAAGCCCTTATTTAACTAAATTATGCATAGTATTAGTCCAATAAACTTAGATAACAATATAGACAGGAGTGAAGGCGATGGAAGCAAAAAAGAAGCAGCGTGTGAAGCGTACAAACGGTAAGATGAGGGTTCAACTATCTCTTGTTATTGTCATAATGATTACAGTGACTGTATCTGCCATAGGAGCAATTAATTATTTCAATGATATAAATAGGCTGGTGGAGGGAAAGAAAACTGTTAATCTGATGATGTCAAAAGTAGCCGCAGATCAAGTTGATATGTATGTTGCAAGCTCTATTGATGTTTTGGAAACGGTTGCTGAAACCGTTGAATTTCAAGATATGGACAGATTAGAAAAAAACTTTGCACTGTCCAAAATCACTACCAAAAATGTGCAGTTTAAATCGACCTTCATAACAGACCTACAAGGAAATATTGTGGGTACCTCCAAGGGTAATGCAGGCGAAGGTAAAAACTATGCCAATGAAGAGTGGTTTAAGGCAGCTGTGAATGGACAAACCTTTATTTCCAATACTTTAATTGATGAGGAGTCCAATGTCCCAATGGTTGTACTTTCTATACCCTTAGAAAGAATCATATCAGGCAAAACAGGGGTTTTAGCAGTGGAGTTGAGGTTGGATAGATTATTTTATCTCACAAGAAATATCAAGACCGGAGATACGGGTATTTGCTACATAGTTGACAGTCAAGGAAAAATAATAGCCCATCCACAGTTTACAGAGAAGGTTCTTACCAGCTTCAACGCATTGGATAAAGGGATAGTAGGTGTGCAAAATGTTTTGGGGGGCAATGACGGTGCGGAAATTTATGTTGACATGGATGGATATAAGGTTGTTGGGGGTTATAGCCTTGCTTCTAATACAAAATGGGGTGTGGTGGTAGAACAACAGTATAGCGAAATAACCAGTCAAGGAAGAGCATCGTTGAACAGAACTTTTATGATATCGATTTTCTTTATTTTAGCAGGATTGGCAGCAAGCTTGGTATTTTCAAATATATTTGTGAAGCCAATAATCAATATGGTACAGGTGGCAAATAAAATTAAGGATGGGGATTTAACCGATAGAATAGTAGTGAGTGCCAAAAATGAGGTGGGTATTTTACAAGGTACTGTTAATGATATGGCTGATTCCTTGACAATAATTATCAAGGATGTGAAGAGTGTAGGACAAAATATA
>JAGXRU010000239.1 GCA_018335765.1 Alkaliphilus sp. | reverse complement strand
TAGTGGTTGATCTAATCTATATTTAGCCTCTAAAGCTCTAACAACTGCAGGAGGCAGGGTCTTTTCCCTCGTAAAGGGTCCTCCAGGTATGGCGTGCATCAGAAAAAATGTAAAAGTAATCACTAATAATAGCGTCACAAACATGGATATCACTCTTTTTGCAATAAATATGCCCACAAAACTCACACTCCTCTCTGGATTTTGTAACTACAAACAAAGTCACCCTAGTAGTTGCACTATAAACTCCTCCACCGCACTCCCTTTCTTCGAGATATTTTTTAGTCTGTGTTTAAATTTTAAAAAATACGCACCCTACATTAAAATAAGGTGGGATACATCCTTTCACCTTATTTTAAACATCAAATTACAATGTCAGAAAATCATTTAACTCCATATTCTAAATAATAGACCTATTCTTCTGATAATTCAAGAATTTGAACAAAATAGGTTGTTTAAATATTCGTAACAATTAACTCAACCGTTGATATAAAAAGCTTTTGTCAGTTTTGTCTTTATTTTCTGACGACTACTCCGGTTCTATATATCTCTCAACATTTTCTCAAATTCCAGTTCATCAATAACTTTTATACCAAGCTCCACTGCCTTATCTAGCTTTGATCCTGCTTCAGCTCCAGCCAGCACCATATCTGTTTTTTTGCTTACACTACCAGCTACTTTACCGCCAAGCTTTTCTATAAGCTCTTTAGCTTCGCCCCTAGTGAATTTTTCTAATGTTCCCGTCAATACAAATGAGAGTCCTTCAAATTTTCTTGCTGTATTTTCGTCTTGAACTTTCAATGACTTAGTATTAACTCCTGCACTTTTTAACTTATCTATAAGCTCTAAATTTTTATTTTCTGCAAAATAGGACACTATGCTCTCCGCCATTTTTTCTCCTATTTCCGGAATGACAATGAGTTGTTCTTTATCCGCTTTGATCAGATAATCTATATCTCCAAAATGTTCCGCCAAAAGAGTCGCTGCCCTTTCACCTACCAACTTTATTCCCAACCCGAAAATTACACGATCCAAATCATTGCCTTTGGATTTTTCAATCCCTTCCAGCAGGTTTTGAGCTGATTTTTCTCCCATGCGTTCTAGCTTTATCAAGCTTTCCTTTTTTAAATAATATAGATCTCCTGCATCACCTATAAGGCTGTTATCTAATAACAATGTGACTATAGATTCTCCTAAGCCATCTATATTCATAGCATCTCTGGATACAAAGTGGATGATGTTCCTCCTAAGTTGGGCGGGACAGGCTGAATTGATACATCTGGTTGCTGCCTCCCCCACCTGTCTTACTGTTTCTTCTGAACATACGGGACATCGGGTTGGCATTTGAAAAATCCGTTCATCACCTTTCCTCTCTTCAAACAAAACCTTTACCACCTCGGGTATAACATCTCCTGCCTTTTGTATAATAACCTTATCTCCAATCCTTATATCCTTCTCAATAATATTGTCTTGATTATGCAGGGTAGCTCTGCTTATTACAGATCCAGCCACCCTAACCGGCTCTAAAATCGCAGTAGGGGTCAATGCACCCGTTCTGCCCACCTGCACTATAATATCATTTACTGTGGTTATTTGTTGCTCTGCCGGGAATTTATAAGCTATGGCCCATCTGGGACTTTTAGACTTTGTACCTAATTCTTCTCTTTGATTGAGATTATTCACCTTAATCACCAAGCCATCGGTGTCAAAAGCAAGTTGTTTTCTCTTTTCTGCCCACAAGGCACACTGCTTAACAACCTCGTCTATACTATTGCACACCTCATATATAGATGCTTTGAAGCCTAGTGTTTTAAGATATTCCAATCCTTCAGAATGAGTTTCGATTTCTTTTCCTGCGATATTTTGGATATTAAAAACAAAAATATCCAATGGTCTCTGCGATGTAACCTTTGGATCTAATTGCCTTAAGGAACCTGCAGCGGCATTTCTGGGATTTGCAAAAATTGTTTCGCCTTTTCCTTCCTGTTTTTTATTTAATTCTGCAAATTTTTCCCGGGAAATAAAAACCTCTCCCCTAACCTCAATGTCTATGTTTTCTCTAAGCGTCAAGGGTATAGAGTTGACCGTTATCAGGTTCTGGGTAATATCTTCTCCCACATAGCCATCTCCCCGTGTAGCTCCCTGAACGAATTTTCCGTTTTCATACTTAAGTGCTACGGATAGCCCATCAATTTTTAATTCGACAACATACTGTATATCTCCGGTTATTACTTTGCGAATTCTCCTGTCAAAATCCATTAAGTCTTGTTCATTAAAAGAGTTGTCTAAGCTCTGCATGGGTATAGTATGTTGTACTTGTTTAAAAGAGGACAAGGCTTGCCCTCCTATTCTCCGAGTGGGTGTATCTGCTCTAATCAATTCTGGAAATCTGTTTTCTAAGCTTATCAGTTCTTCCATAAGCAGATCATATTCATAGTCTGTTATCTCAGGATTATCCAGGACATAGTATCTATAGTTATGATGGTGAAGCTTATGGATAAGGTCATCCATCTTCTCTTTTGACTTTTCTTGATTCATAACTACTATTCTCCTTCCGTTTTGAGTGGCACAAAGTGCCACCGCTATAATTAATTTACCACCTTAATTGGTGCGAATCCCATAACCAATTTCTTTATTCCTTCATTGTCAAAGGCAATTGTCAGCTCTGCCGATTCTCCACTTCCTTTAACAGTTATAACCGTGCCTTGTCCAAATTTCCCATGAATTATTTTTGTTCCTGATTTAATAGTACCAACAGGTTTGTTTGCAACAGCCTGTGGCTGGCTGAAGGTTGCACCACGATAAATGCCCGCCGAAGGTTCTAAATCTTTTTTCTCTTTGTTTTCAGATATTTGCTTATCACCTATGATAAGGTGATTTGATATTTCCTTGATAAATCTTGACATAGAATTATAATTTGTTTTTCCATATAAAGTTCTTAATTTAGCATGACTTAAAAACAATATTTCTTTAGCCCTAGTTATCCCTACGTAACAAAGTCTTCTTTCCTCCTCCAGTTCCCGATCATTCATCATTGCTCTTGAAATAGGGAATAGACCCTCTTCCATTCCAGTGAGGAATACTACTGGAAATTCTAATCCTTTTGCACTATGAAGGGTCATTAAGACAACTGCATTATCATCATTATCCAGCTTGTCAATATCAGAAATCAAGGAAATATTGCCCAAAAATTCTTCCAACGTGTTTTCTTCACTGTTCTTATCAAATTCCATAGCCACAGACAAAAATTCCTGAAGATTTTCTATCCTGGATTGAGCTTCAACAGAATCTTCTCTTTCCAACTCCTCGATATATCCAGATTCAGTCATGATTTTTTCGATTAAGTCTTTGACAAGCAATTCTTCTTTTAGTTGTCCCCCTTTACTAATCAATCTAACAAATTCTCTTAAACTGGCAGTAACTTTTTTGGGGAAATCCGCCATGTTGTGGTCATCTAAAAGTACACTGAACAAGCTTTTGCCTGTCCTAGAGGCAAAAGCTTCTATTTTTTCAACAGTACGATCTCCTATGCCTCTTTTAGGCACATTAATAGCTCTTCTAAAGCTCACATCGTCAACCGGATTTTGTATTAAACGCAAATATGCTATAATATCCTTTATTTCTTTTCTATCGTAGAATTTTAAGCCTCCGAAAATCCTATAAGGAATTCCGGCCTTAATCAGCATTTCCTCTATAACCCTTGACTGGGCATTTGTTCTGTAAAGTATTGCAAACTCGTCATAGTTTCTAGTTCCTTCCTCAACCACACATCTTATCTGATTGGCAATAAACATTCCCTCTGCGTGTTCATTATCTGCACTATAAAATTGAATTTGTTCCCCTTTATCATTTGAAGTCCATAATGTTTTATCTTTCCTTCCAAAATTGTTTTTTATTACACAATTTGCTGTTTCCAATATAGTTTTGCTTGATCTATAGTTTTGCTCAAGCTTTATTACATTGGCTTTAGGAAACTCAACTTCAAAATTTAGGATATTCCTTATATCTGCCCCTCTCCAACTGTAAATGCTTTGGTCATCATCTCCACAAACACAAAGATTTTTGTGTGTTCCAGCCAGCATAGATACTAATTTATACTGAATTTGGTTAGTATCCTGATATTCATCGACCATGATATACTGAAATTTTCGCTGATAAAAGTTCAATACATCAGGATTATTTTCAAACAACTCCACAACTTTAAAAATCAAGTCATCAAAATCCAGCGCATTGTTTTTCTTTAATTTTGTTTGGTATCTTTCGTAAATTTTCCCAACGGTAACCGATTGAAAGTCCGCTTGATTAATTTCCAAATATTTTCTTGGTGTAAGCATATTGTCCTTTGCATCCCCTATTTTATGCAATACCATTGGTAATGGGTATAATTCATCATTAACATTAAGTTCTTTAAAGCATTCTTTTAACACTACCTTCTGATCAGAGGCATCATATATGACAAAATCTCTGGTATATCCTATTTTTTCAATGTCCTTGCGAAGAATTTTTACACACGCCGAGTGAAAAGTGCTTACCCATATATCAGTGTATCGTTCCAACAGACTTTCTACCCGTTCCCTCATCTCACTAGCTGCTTTATTAGTAAAGGTTATTGCCAATATATTTCCTGGAAGAACACCTTTTTCTTCAATCAAATGTGCAATACGATGGGTTAATACTCTAGTTTTCCCACTACCAGCTCCCGCTAAAATTAATAAAGGCCCTTCTGTATATAGGACGGCTTTCCTCTGTTGATCGTTTAGAATTGATAGATTCATCAAATTACTCCTTTCAGATTAGAAATTCTATAATATATATTACCCTATTTAAACTCCTTATTCAATCAACGAAGCAATGTCCAGAACCTATGTTCTTGTTTTTTGTAGAGAGTATACATACCGCATGTCAATAGGACGGGGTTGTCGACACTATTTATGTGCCAACAACCCCGTCCCCTCGTACATATCCCCCCGACACGTTATTTCTTTTCCTCTAAACGATCAATAATCAAAGTGTATCCGTCACCACCATAGTTTAAGAATCGGCTAATTCTACTTATGGTTGCTGTACTTGCACCAGTCTTTGCCTCAATCTCATGATAGGTGTTGTTTTCCTTTAAAAGTTTTGCAACCTTGAGTCGCTGAGCAAAGGCTTGTATTTCCTTGATGGTGCATATATCATTAAAAAACCTATAGCATTCATCCATATTCTCCAAAAGCAATATTGCCTCAAACAACTCATCTGTAAGAACACTTTTAAACTTTGGTTCAAAGTCCATAAAATTCACCCCACTCTGCTTTTAATGGTTAAATAAGGTCTTCGCCCGTCATTAATTTAGTTATATTCTCCAGAAGTTGAGCTATTTCCTTTTTATTATTATTTTATTAATGAAAAAAATAAAAGAAATAGCATAGTTCCTCCACAGAACCATGCTATTTCTTTTATTTAACCTTTCCTATATCCTGCCTGTATTGCATACCTTCAAACCGAATTGAATTTATTTTCCCATATGCTTTTCCCCTAGCTTCTTCAAGGTCAGATCCCCATGCTGTAACACCTAAAACTCTACCTCCATAGGTAACTACATCATTTCCTTTAAATCTAGTTCCTGCATGAAAAACAAATGTATCTGCTTCTTGTGTATCTAAGCCTTCAATTTTTTTATCCTTTTCATAGCTCCCGGGATAACCTCCAGAAGCTAGAACTATACATACTGTTTTTATTTTTTTCCATTGAATTATTTGATTTTCCAGTCTTTGCTCCAAAATGCTATCTATTATTTCCAGCAAATCAGTATCCAATCGAGTCAATATTACCTGTGTTTCAGGATCTCCAAATCTCGTATTGAATTCAAGAACCTTTGCTCCAGTGCTTGTAATCATTAACCCTATAAATAAAATTCCTTTGAAGTCTAAGTCGTCCGTTTGAAGTCCATTTAGAACGGGCTGAAGTATTTTTTCCTCCACTTCCTTCTCCAAGGCTTCATTATATATATGACTAGGTGAATATGTTCCCATACCGCCTGTATTTGGACCTTCATCATTGTCATATATTTTCTTGTAATCTTGAGCACTTACCATGGGGATAATGTTTTTTCCATCCACGAAGCATAATATAGAGGTTTCTGTTCCTGTGAGGAATTCCTCAATCACTACTTTGTTTCCAGCTTCTCCAAATTGCTTTTTTACCATTATTGAATTTAATGATTCCAATGCTTCCGATTCATCTTGTGCTATTATTACTCCTTTACCCGCCGCTAGCCCATCAGCTTTAATAACCATGGGATAGCCATACATACCCACTGCCTTCTTCGCCTGTTCCACATCAGTATACTCTTGATATCTAGCTGTAGGAATATGATGTCGAAGCATGAAATCCTTGGCAAAAGCCTTACTCCCTTCAAGTTGAGCACATTTCTTATTAGGGCCAAATATTCTTAAACCCTCTTGTTGAAATCGATCAACTATACCCTTCACCAGAGATCCCTCTGGTCCTACCACGGTCAGGTCTATATTATTTACCCTCGCAAAAATAAGCAGACCTTCTACATCCTCTGCATGAATGTCTACATTTTCTGCCATTAAAGAAATACCTGTATTTCCAGGTGCACAATATATTTTTTTTACTTTAGGGTTTTGACTGAGCTTCCAAATAATGGCATGCTCTCTACCACCACTGCCAACGACCAATATCTTCATGATCAGACCTCCCTTTTCCAAACACGGTTTACTATAACCTTGCTTTGCGGTTCTTCTAATGTTTAAAATGTCTCATTCCTGTAAATACCATGGCTATACCATATTGGTTAGCCATCTGGATGGATGCCTGATCCAAAACGGAACCACCTGGCTGAATGATCGCAGTTACGCCAGCCTTTGCGGCTGCTGCAACACAATCCCCAAAAGGGAAAAAAGCATCAGAGGCCATAACGCTACCTTTTATTTCTAGCAAACTTTGCTTTAGTGCATTTTCCACAGCCCAAATTCTATTTACCTGCCCTACCCCAATGCCAATTGTTTGTTGATCCTTAGCTACAACAATTCCATTTGATTTTATATGTTTTACCGCCTTCCATGCAAAAATCATGTCTTCCATTTCACGTTCAGTAGGTATCCTCTCAGTTACAACCTTCATTTCCTCATCTTCGTAAAGCTCTTGATTTACTGTTTGTACCAGCAAGCCACCGTAAATCTTCTTTATATCCAGTGCATTGTTCGGCTGTTTATGATTTATATTATCAAGTTTTAGCAATCTGATATTTTTCTTGCGAAATAGTATTTCCAAAGCTTCTTCTTCAAAATCAGGGGCAATGATAATTTCCAGAAAAATTTTACTTAGTTCCTCCGCTGTTCGGCTATCAATGGTTCTATTAGCAGCAACAATTCCACCAAATATAGAAGTAGGATCACAGTTATAGGCTTTTAAATAGGCATCATAAATATCATAGCCACTCCCTACTCCACAAGCATTTGTATGTTTAACTGCCACCACCGTAGGCTGTTCATATTCTTTCAATAATTCCAATGCTCCATTTGCATCATTAATATTATTAAAGGAAAGCTCCTTGCCATGAAGCTGTATGGCATGAACTAAGGAGCCTTTGTTTTCACCAATTTCCTTATAAAATACTGCTTTTTGATGAGGATTTTCTCCATACCTTAATTCCTGAACTCTTTCATAGGTTAAAGTTAACAATTCCGGGAGTTCTCCATGGATTTGATTTCTTAGATACTGAGAAATCATTGCATCATAGTGAGATGTATGTTCAAATACTTTTAATGCCAGACGATACTTTGCTTCAATCGATATTTCTCCTGTTTCTTCTATAGCCTTAATAGCCATCTCATAATCCTTTGGATCTGTAATCACCACAACATCCTGATAATTTTTTGCTGCGGATCTTAGCATGGCAGGACCTCCAATGTCAATATTCTCTATGGATTCCTCCAAGGTAGCATCCGCCTTAGAAATTGTTTCTTTAAATGGATAAAGATTTATCACAACAATATCTATAGGGGTAATATTTAATTCCTCGAGTTGTTTCATATGCTCATAACTGTTCCTCATTGCCAACAAGCCTCCATGGACTGAAGGATGAAGGGTTTTAACCCTGCCATCAAGACATTCGGGAAATCCAGTAATCTCCGAAATCCCTATGACATGTATTCCATTATCTTTCAAGATCTTTGCAGTCCCTCCGGTGGATATTATCTCTATTCCCATATTATGTAATGCTAGTGCGAAATCCACTATTCCATTTTTATCAGAAACACTTATTAATGCTCGCTTAAGCAATGTTATTATCCCCTTTGCCCTTCAATATTTATCATTACCCGTCTGCCCTCAATCATTAATCTATTCTCTGAAAACAACTTTATAGCCCTCGGCAACAGTCTATGTTCAACCTCAAGCACCCTTTTGCCCAAAGTTTCTACTGTATCACTTTGAAGTACCTCTACTGCCTCTTGAAGGATGATAGCCCCTGTGTCTGTCCCTTCGTCCACAAAATGCACTGTGGCTCCGGATATCTTTGAACCATAATCTAAGACAGCTTCATGAACCTTGTCACCATAAAAACCTTTCCCGCAAAAGCTAGGAATAAGAGAGGGATGAACATTAATAATCCTATTTTCGAAAGCTTTTATGAGTTGTTTGCCTAAAATACTCATATAACCAGCCAATACAACTAAATCAATGTCTTTTT
>JAGXRU010000238.1 GCA_018335765.1 Alkaliphilus sp. | reverse complement strand
AAGATTTACTGATGGTGGTCAGCTAGGCTTTGGAGCAGAAATGGGTATCAGCACTCAAAAAATTCACGCCAGAGGGCCTCTTGGAATCAATCAGCTTGTAACGGTAAAATATTGCATTACAGGAAATGGACAAATAAGAGAATAGAGGGATGGATATGATTTCTAAAATTATTCAATCAAGTAAAAAAATTGTTATAAAAATAGGGAGTAATACCCTTTCAAATGATGATGGAACGATTGACAGGGAATTTTTTGATAAATTTAGTCAACAAGTTAAGTTTTTGATAGACCAAGGAAAACGAATAACTATTGTTTCCTCAGGTGCTCGCATTGCTGGAGTTGCCACGATTGGTAAGTGGGCTAGAAAAGAAGATATTCATTATAAGCAGGCGTTATGTGCTATTGGGCAGGTTGAATTAATGGATGCGTATCGCAAAGCATTTAACAGACATCATATTCATATTGGACAAATATTGTTTACAAGAGAAGATTTTCTTGAACCTAGTAGGGCACTAAATATTAGAAACACATTATTTACATTGATTGATGAGGGTGTTATACCTGTGATTAATGAAAATGATACTGTCAGTGTGGAAGAAATCAAAATTGGTGATAATGACACCTTAGCAGCCCTAACCACTAATTTGTGGAATGCAGATCTATTAATATTGTTTAGTGATATAGATGGAGTTTATGATAAAGATCCTAGGAAATATCAGGATGCAATTTTGCTAGAAAAAATTCTTGATATTGATAATGAGGTGAAGAATATAGAAATTGGAGAAATGAGCTCTTTTGGAATTGGGGGCATTTCAACAAAACTCGAAGCTGCCAGAAAAGTCAACGGTTATGGGATTCCTATGATATTGGCAAATGGTAAAAAAGATAATTTCTTGTTGAGACTTTTGCAAGATGAAGAAAAAGCAACAATATTTTTACCAAAGGATATACAGAATAAAGAGTATGATAATCAATAAGTCTATAACAGTTTTTTGTTATGGTTAAGCTCCGAGGTTTTTTTATATGTCTTTTTTATACATCTTTAGTTTAAAATAGTCCAATATGCTAATAATGAACAATGGGGCAGATAGGGTCTTTTGCAGCAAGGGAATATCAACTTGACAGTATTATGAAAAAGTTATAAAATTAAAGCAAATATGGTGTATCAGTGTATAAAACATGAGACCTACTAGTTTTTTAAATTTTACTCTATAATAAAATAGGTGAAAGATTTAAAGGCCGAGGGTTTCTCGGTTTTATTTATGTGATGTAAAAATATTGACACTATGTAATTAGGTTTTATAGTTATAGTAAACAACGGAGGAGGTGTTTTGATATCAACATTCTATTTATTGTTGCCGCATTTGTAATAGCACTTATTCTAGGTTTTGGCGTCGGCTATTTAACAAGAAAGAATATAGCAGAAGGTAAAATTAATAATGCTGAACTTAAAGCTAAGGATATTGTTGCTGAGTCAGAAAAAGAGGCTGAAACAGCAAAAAAAGAAATATTATTGGAAGCAAAAGAAGAAGTTCATAAATTAAGAACTGAATTTGAACGAGAAAGCAGAGAAAGAAGAAATGAAATACAGAGATTAGAACGCAGACTTGTACAAAAAGAAGAAGCGTTAGATAGAAAATCTGATAATCTTGAAAAGAAAGACGATATTTTGAATAAGAAAATTAAAGATCTAGATGAAAAGGGAGATCAAATAAATCAGATTTGTCAAAGGCAGTTAGATGAATTAGAGAAGATATCAGGGCTTACATCAGAAGAAGCTAAGGAATTGTTATTAAATGATATAAGGAAAGAAATAAAGCATGAAGCAGCGATGATGATTAAAGATATTGAACAAAAGGCAAAAGAAGAAGGCGAAAAGAAAGCCAAGGAAATTATTGCTTATTCAATTCAAAAATGTGCAGCTGATCATGTTGCTGAAACTACAGTTTCAGTAGTTGTTTTGCCTAATGATGAAATGAAGGGCCGTATTATTGGAAGAGAAGGAAGAAATATCAGAGCACTAGAAACATTGACTGGCATAGACTTAATAATTGATGATACACCAGAGGCAGTTATTTTGTCAGGTTTTGATCCTATTAGACGTGAGGTTGCTAGGATAGCCCTTGAAAAACTAATTGTTGATGGAAGAATTCATCCAGCTAGAATTGAAGAAATGGTTGAAAAAGCTAAAAAAGAAGTTAATAATATTATTAAAGAAGAAGGCGAACTAGCTACATTTGAAACAGGCGTTCACAGCATTCATCCAGAACTGATTAAACTGTTAGGAAGACTTAAGTATAGAACAAGTTATGGGCAAAACGTATTAAAACATTCCATTGAAGTATCGATCCTAGCTGGACTAATGGCAGCTGAATTAGGTACTGATGTGAAACTTGCAAAAAGAGCAGGATTATTGCATGATATAGGAAAAGCAGTTGACCATGAAATAGAGGGTACACATGTTGAAATAGGCATGGATTTATTAAAGAAATATAAAGAATCCTCTGAAGTTATACACGCTATGTCCACTCATCATGGAGACTATGAACCCCAAACGGTAGAGGCCATATTAGTAACTGCTGCTGATGCAATATCAGCCGCTAGGCCAGGTGCTCGAAGAGAAACACTTGAAACATATATCAAAAGGCTTCAAAAGTTAGAAGAAATTGCAAATTCTTATGAAGGTGTGGAAAAATCATTTGCAATTCAAGCAGGCAGAGAAATAAGAATCATGGTTAAGCCTGAAGAAATGGCTGATTCGGATATTATTTATCTTGCTAGAGATATAACCAAGAAAATAGAAAGTGAATTAGAATATCCTGGACAAATAAAAGTAAATGTTATTAGAGAAACAAGAGCCATTGAATATGCAAAATAAAAGAAGCCTGCCTTCTTTTATTTTTTTTATTATTCTTTCACTTACTCTTTGTTTAAATTTTCTAATTTCTTATTTATAAAAAAGGATTTCTTTGGAATGTGTAGAATATTATAATTTGTATAAGATGTAAAAATATATCAAGTAAATCAATTAATTAAGGGGGCTATGATCATGGAAATATTAAAAGTATCAGCAAAATCAAACCCGAATTCTGTTGCAGGTGCATTAGCAGGCGTTTTAAGAGAGCGTGGAAGTGCTGAAATGCAAGCGATAGGTGCCGGAGCTCTTAATCAAGCAGTGAAAGCCGTAGCGATAGCAAGAGGATTTGTTGCTCCTAGTGGTGTTGATCTTATTTGTATACCTGCATTTACTGATATTTTAATTGATGGAGAAGAACGCACGGCAATAAAATTGATTGTTCAACCAAGATAATTTCTATCTAATAAACCTGCGTTATTGCAGGTCTTTTTATATCTAATAATAAACATTATTAATATATATACTATAAACATAATGATTTTAAAGAGGTGTTTTAGTGTCTAGATTAGATATGCATATACATACAACAAAGTCAGATGGAATATTGACACCTGAACAGGTAGTAGTATGGAGTAATAAAATAGGATTAAAAGGCATAGCAATTACAGACCATGATACCGTGGATGGAATTGAGGAAGGAATAGCAACGGCCAAATCTATTAAAGACTTCATTTTAATCCCAGGAATAGAATTTAGTTCTATCTATAACAATCACGAAATCCATATACTAGGATATTTTATTGACTATACAAATAGTAAGTTAGTTAGTATCACAGATAAAATAAAAGAATACAGAGCAAATAGAGCAAACAAAACGATAGAAGCATTGAAAGAACTAAATATAGAGATTGATATTAAAGATGTTAACCCTGGTGGCAAGAAAAAGTCAATAGGAAGACCTCATATTGCTCGTGCCCTTATAGAAAAAGGGTATGTAGAGAATGTTCAAGAAGCTTTTGAAAAATATCTAAGTAAAGGCAGACCTGCTTATATTAGCAGATACAAATTATCATTGATGGATTCAATAAAAATAATCAAAGCATCAAAAGGAATACCAGTTCTTGCACATCCTGGGTTATTAGACAAATCTGTCAATGTATTAGAAATTTTAGATTTGGGATTAGAAGGAATTGAGGTATACCATACAGATCATTCAAAGGAGGATAGCTTGAAATATTTTGCATTAGCTAAACAAAGAGATCTTCTCATAACTGGTGGATCTGATTATCATTATACATTTGAGGGGAATATACCATGTATAGGCAAAACTACTATTCCGTTTGAATTTATAAAAAAACATCTTAACTTTTAGAAGTTGAAGTAGAATTCAAAAAAGTATATAATAATAGGTAATTATTTATTTGAAAAGGAGGATTATTATGGCTTATGATTTGTCAATAAAGAATAAAGCGATAACTGATTCTGTAACCTTGGCTATTACTGCAAAGGCAAAAAAAATGAAAACAGAGGGCATTGACGTAATTAGTTTTGGTGCAGGTGAACCGGACTTTAATACACCGCTACATATTTGTGAAGCAGCAATCCAAGCTATTAATAGTGGTCAAACAGGTTATACAGCTGCTGCTGGCTTGCCAGAATTAAAACAAGCCATATGCGAAAAATTCAAGAATGATAACAATTTAGACTATCTACCAGAAAATATCGTAGTTTCGAACGGCGCTAAGCACTCTTTATTTAACGCTTTACAGACAATATGTAATCCAGGAGATGAAGTAATTGTTCCAGTACCATATTGGGTCAGTTATCCTGAATTAGTTATCATGGCGGATGCCACACCTGTTTTAGTTGCCACACCTGAAAGCAATGGCTTTAAATACAATATTGAAAATTTGAAAAAATCTATTACCTCAAAAACAAAAGCAATTATAATAAATAGCCCAAACAATCCCACTGGAACTGTATACACCAAAGAAGACTTAAAACAGATAGCTGATTTAGCAGTGGAAAACAGCATATATATTATTTCTGATGAAATATATGAAAAGCTCATCTATGGTGAAAATCATGTAAGCATTGCATCTCTTAGTGATGAAATAAAAGAAATAACAATTGTGGTAAATGGTATGTCTAAGGCTTATGCAATGACTGGCTGGAGAATTGGATATACTGCCTCTAAGAAGGAAATAGCCAATGTAATGACTAATATACAAAGCCATGCTACCTCTAATCCCAACACAGTAGCTCAATATGCAAGTATTGCTGCCTTAAAAGGAGATCAAAATCCAATTAATGAAATGGTAAGTGCCTTTATAGAAAGAAGAAACTATATGGTTGATAAGATTAACTCCATCGAAGGCTTATCTTGTAGAATGCCTGAGGGTGCCTTCTATGTAATGATTAATATATCTCATATAATTGGTAAAAAATTTGATGGTTTCACGGTTAATGGTTCTATGGACTTTGCTGAATATCTTTTGAATACAGCTAATGTCGCAGTGATACCAGGAATAGGCTTTGGTGATGATAATTATATAAGAGTTTCTTATGCCACATCCATGAAGAATATTAAAGAGGGATTAGAAAGAATTGAACAAGCCTTAAAATAAAATATGGACGTATTCAGTCCATATTTTATTTGCATTTTTTAAATATACAATAAATATAATTCGTTTTAGAAGGAGTAATTGATAATGAATGTATATGAAAATCCGTTAATAGAAAGATATGCCAGTAAAGAAATGGTTTCTCTTTTTTCAACCGACGAAAAATTTCGAACTTGGAGAAGTCTTTGGATTGCTTTAGCTGAAGCAGAGAAGGAATTAGGTATAAACATTACTCAAGAACAAATTGAAGAAATGAAAGAATATAGAGATAAAATAAATTACGAAGTGGCTGCTGCGAAAGAAAAAGAAACAAGACATGATGTGATGGCTCATATACATGCCTTTGGGGTTCAATGCCCAAATGCAAAGCCTATTATTCACTTAGGTGCAACCAGTGCCTATGTGGGAGATAATACAGATATTATTATTATGAATAAAGCCCTTAAAAGTATAAGAAAAAAAATAATTAATCTATTATTTAAACTAAAGAACTTTGCTTTTGCGTATAAAGACATGCCTACACTTGGATTTACGCATTTTCAACCGGCTCAACTTACAACAGTAGGGAAGAGGACTACTCTTTGGATGATGGATTTTCTAATGGATTTTGAAGATGTTAATGATTTGTTAGATAAAATGATGCTTCGTGGAGTAAAGGGTACTACAGGGACTCAAGCGAGCTTTCTTAATTTGTTTGAAGGAGATCATAATAAAGTAATAACTTTAGAGAAGCTGGTTGCGAAAAAAATAGGATTCATTAAAACTTTTCCAGTTACAGGACAAACTTATTCTAGAAAGTTGGATTACAAGATTTTATCAGCACTAAGTGGAATAGCTCAAAGTGCTCACAAAATGACCAATGATATAAGACTATTGCAACATTTAAAGGAAATAGAAGAACCTTTTGAATCTACACAGATTGGATCTTCCGCCATGGCCTATAAGAGAAATCCCATGAGAAGTGAAAGGGTAGCATCTTTATCTAGATATGTTATTAGTATGATGATGAATCCTGCCATGACTGCATCAACTCAATGGTTCGAAAGAACCTTAGATGATTCTGCGAATAGAAGACTTTCAATTCCAGAAGCATTCTTAGCCACAGATGCCATATTAGACATACTTATTAATATATCCAGCGGACTAGTAGTTTACGATAAAGTGATTCTTCAACATATTATGCAAGAGCTTCCATTTATGGCCACTGAAAACATATTAATGGAAGCTGTTAAAAATGGGGGAGATCGACAGGAGCTTCATGAAAAAATAAGAATTCATTCTATGGAAGCCGCAAGACAGGTAAAAGAACATGGAAAACCAAATGACCTATTGGAAAGAATTGCTTCCGATGAAAACTTCAAGTTATCAATATCAGAAATACAGGGGCTATTAGATCCCAAAGCCTTTGTAGGAAGAGCTCCTCAGCAAGTGTGTGAATTTATAGAGGAGTTTATACTTCCGATTTTTAGCAATAATAAAGAGGATTTTGAGATAGAAGTACAATTGAAAGTATAGCATTAATGAATTAATGAACTGATAAAGAGTATACATAATAATATTATGTATACTAAAATATATTTACTAGGTATTGGGGTGATTATAGATGGAAAATAAAATAGGATTTATAGGATCAGGAAATATGACAAAAGCTTTTATACATGGGCTGATTAATAAATTTCCTGAAATGAACAGCAATATTTTCATTAGCAATAGAACAAGTGAAAAGTCAGAAAAGTTAAGAAGTGAATTTGGTGTGAATCTATGCTTGTGCAATAAAGATTTGGTAAATCAATGCAATATAATAATATTAGCAGTTAAACCTAATGGTTATGAGGAAGTACTATGTGAAATAAGAGATATAATTATGGAGAAACATGTAATTATATCAATTGCGGCTGGTATTACTATTAATTATATACAGAAATTTTTGAAAAAACCCACCAAAATTATAAGAACTATGCCTAATACACCTATTTTAGTTGGAGAAGGTATGACAGCAGTGGCATATAATCAAGATATTCCAAAACATGAAGTGCAATTTGTTTTAGAACTGTTTGAGAGTTTAGGTAAGGTTGAAATCATTGATGAAAAATTAATGGATGTGGCAACTGCGATCGGTGGCAGTAGTCCAGCTCTTGTTTTTATGTTTATAGAAGCATTAGCAGATGGAGGAGTGCTACAGGGTATGTCAAGGGAACAGGCCTATAGGTTTGCAGCACAGGCTGTCCTTGGAGGGGCTAAACTTGTATTAGAAAATGGAAAACATCCTGGAGAGTTAAAAGATATAGTTTGTACTCCTGGCGGTACTACCATTGAAGCTATATATACCCTAGAAAAAGGACGATTCAGAGGCACTATTATGGAGGCTATGAATAATTGTGTAGAAAAAGCTAGATTTTTGGGTTCCAAGTAATATTCATAGTAATATTCAATAATGCGAGAGCAGAAACAGCGACTATGAAGGAACTACAACTATTCTTTAAATGTATATTTAAGGAATAGTTGCTTTGGGTCTTTGAATTTGTTATAATAAATAAAGAAATATAGTACCCTATCTGGAGGTATATTTATATGACAACAAAAAAAACGATTAAGATACATAATAAATCCGATAAACCCAATAATATCGTTAAACGAGAACATGAAATAATTGAAAAATGCCTTGAAATAGAAAATGCTTTACCTGATTTCATGAGGGACTTTTTCA
>JAGXRU010000237.1 GCA_018335765.1 Alkaliphilus sp. | reverse complement strand
ACAAACGATTGCATTTATTTTAGTAATTGCGGCCCTGGTACAATTCGTAGAAATGGTTGTGCAAAAAGTTAGCCCTACTTTATATCAAGCATTGGGAGTATATCTACCTTTAATTACAACTAACTGTGCAGTATTAGGATTGACTTTACTAAACATTCAGTTCAATTATAATATGATAGAAACGATAACCAATTCGATTGGGGCAGCAGTAGGTTTTTCATTAGCCATTGTATTATTTGCTGGTATAAGAGAAAGACTGGAAATAGCAGATGTTCCAGAGGTTTTCAAAGGTTTTCCAATAGCGCTGATCACAGCAAGCCTAATGTCCATAGCATTTCTTGGATTTGCTGGACTTGTATAGAAAGGGGGAGAAAACATGGATTTAACAACAATAGTTGTACCTGTTTTGAGCCTTGGAGGAATGGGTCTCTTATTTGGTGCAGGTTTAGCATATGCGTCTAAAAAATTTGCTGTTGAGGTTGACGAAAGAGTCATTGCAATAAGCGAAGTTTTGCCTGGTGCAAATTGCGGAGGATGCGGACTACCTGGTTGTAACGGTTTTGCCAATGCAGTGGTAGAAGGAAGAGCACCTGTCAATGGATGTCCGGTAGGTGGTGCAGAATGTGCTCAAAAAATAGCAAAGATTATGGGTGTCCAAGTAGAAACCTCAGTTAAAAAGGTAGCTCGTGTAATTTGTAATGGGGATAGTAGAAACTGCAAGGAAAAGTTTGAATATTTTGGAATACAGGATTGTAAGGCAGCAGCTATGGTTTCAGGTGGAAGTAAAAGTTGCGGCTATGGCTGCCTAGGTTTTGGAACCTGTTTGAAAGCATGTCAATTTGATGCTATAGAAATCACAGACGGTAAACTTGCCAAAATAATATCGGAAAGATGTACTGCATGCGGAAAGTGTATAGAAGTATGCCCTAAACAGGTAATTCATTATACACCTTTTGACCAGGAAGTTGTAGTAGAATGTAATAACGAAGAACCTGGTAAAGTGGTCAGGCAAAAATGCAATGTTAGCTGTATAGCTTGTCAGATTTGCGTTAAGGCTTGTCCGTTTGATGCTATGGAATTCTCGAATAATCTTGCCAGAATAAACTATGAGTTGTGTACAAATTGTATGATATGTGCCGAAAAATGTCCAACCGGTGCTATATATGCAAATTTCGAGAAGAGAAAAAAAGCTGAAATAGTCGAAGAAAATTGCATAGGATGTACAATTTGCAAAAAAAAGTGTCCTGTCAATGCCATTGAAGGGGAACTGAAGCAAGTTCATAAAGTAATAGAAGATAAGTGTATAGGATGCGGTGTTTGCGAAAAAAAATGCCCTAAAAAAACAATTAAAATGAAATAATAATTTGAAGAACATATTTTAATCGGGTATGTTCTTTTTCACAACTAGAGTGGTTTCTTTACAAGTATTTACTTCCAATATATGATAGGAATTTCATGCTTGTAAATGCAATATCAAAATGTTAAACTTAAACTGGTATAAATTGAGCTATTTAAACTAATTTAAACGCAATTGATTATATAAATACAATATGAATGTCTTGGGAAAATTATTAATGATAGTTTAAGTGAGTGATTAATATGACTAAATGGGATAAATTTTTAATAATTTTCATGATTTTAGCAGCTCTCGGAGGTTTTGTTCTTGTGAAGTCAATAACATCAAGAGAAGGTCAAGTATATCTAGTAATTGAAATCGAAGGAAAAGAATACAAGAAAATTTCTCTGGCACAGCCTGTCTCTGAGAAGAAGATAGTGATAGATACTTTATTAGGGCATAATATTATTGGAATCTATGAAGATGGTGTTAAAATAGATGAAGCTGATTGTAGAGATCAATTATGTGTTAAAATGGGGAAAATAACGAAAGCAAACCAAATAAACATCTGCCTGCCTAACAGAGTATCTATTAAGCTAATAAGTGATGAGTCTGATTTAGACATTATCAGTTATTAGAGAGAAGGCTATCCCTATGAGAACAAAAAAACTAGCTCACTTGTCACTGCTTACTGCAGTGGGCATTGCAATTCATATTATAGAATCTTTTATACCACTTCCGATACAAGGAGTGCCAGGAGCAAAGCTTGGTTTGGCAAACATCGTAAACCTTATAACTCTGGTGGTGTTTGGTTTCAAAGAAGCTATAGTTGTAGCTGTACTGCGTTGTTTTGTTGGTGCTTTAGGAACTGGCGCAGTAACTGGATTTTTTTTCAGTTTATTAGGAGCCTTAGCAAGTACAGTGGTAATGTTTATTGCCTACAAATTCGGATCCAAAAAGTTTAGTCTGATAGGGGTTAGTATTTTTGGTGCACTGTCTCATAACATTGCTCAACTCTCAGTGGCAGGCATCATTATCAACAATATTCTAGTATTTAGTTATTTGCCTATTATGACTTTAACAAGCTTATTTACAGGCTATTTTGTTGGATTAACAGCTAACTATGGCTCAAAAAACTTACAAAACATATTATCAAAAACCGAGAACAAGTATTAATATCTACTTTTATATTAAAAGGAGGATAACATGAGAAACAAAATTCGAAACCCTTGGGTT
The DNA here is from genome assembly GCA_018335765.1 of Alkaliphilus sp. GTDB lineage: Bacteria > Bacillota > Clostridia > Peptostreptococcales > Thermotaleaceae > JAGXRU01. The sequence continues at coordinate 1,603 of JAGXRU010000237.1, read as the reverse complement.
TTAGTGATGCTAATAGTAGTTGGAGTTGTCATTGGTGGGTTGATTGGAGATATTTTCAAGGATAGCATACAAATTCTTAGCTATAGCAAATCCATTGGTTTTCAGCCTTTCACTTTAGATTTGATTGTACTGAGAACAACAATTGGCTTAATGGTTAATTTTAATGTTGCAAGCATTATAGGTATTATCTTTGCTATAATAATTTTTAGTAGAATGTAGGTGGAATAATTGACAGTTTTTGTTTTGGCTTCCGCATCACCAAGAAGAAGTGAAATACTAAGTATTTTTACTGAAAAGTTCGAAATTCAATCGGCTGATATTGAAGAAAAAATACATGCTGAAGAATATCCTGAACAAATAGTGATGGCTCTAGCGTTGGAAAAGGCTTTGACTGTTGCTGAAAAGCGTGTTTCAGAAGAAATTATTATTGCAGCAGACACAGTTGTTGTTAGAGATCAAATTTTCGGAAAACCAATAGACTATGAGGATGCATTCAGAATGCTTTCGATTCTTCAAAATCAAGTACATGAAGTATTAACAGGAGTAGCCATAATAAAAGCTGGAACAAATGAAAAAATTGTATCTTATTCGAAGACAAAGGTGAAGATGAAGCAATTGTCAGAACAATTAATTCATAGATATATAAATACTGGAGAAGTATGGGGTAAGGCAGGCGCTTATGCAATTCAAGGAAAGGGAGCAGGTATTGTTGAGTGGATTGAAGGTGACTATTTTAATGTTGTAGGGCTTCCAATATCAAAGCTCGTTGATCTACTTAGAAAACATTTTAAAATTGAAATATTGTGACATTTCACTAAAGAGATAAAATTAGATTAGTTTAAATGAGGTGAACTAATTTATGGAAACTAGTTTATATGTAACTATAAAAGAAATGGCAGAGGATGAAAGACCAAGGGAAAAATTGACTAAATTTGGAGTAAATACTTTATCAAATGCAGAATTACTTGCTATTTTAATTAGGACAGGCACCAAAAATATATCTGCCATAAATTTAGCACAAAGCATATTGTCAATCAATAAAGAAGGATTAAGATTTCTTGCTGACTGTAATGTGGATGAGCTAAGCAAAATAAAAGGTATTGGAGTTTCAAAAGCATGCCAGATAATTGCAGCTATAGAATTGGGTAAGCGGTTATCATTAAATAACAAACAAAACATTCAAGGAATAAAGTCACCTAAGGATATATCAGCCTTGTTCATGGAAGAAATGAGGTACTATAAAAAAGAATATTTCAAGATTCTTTTGTTAAATACGAAGAATGAAATAATTTCTTCTGAAACAATATCGATAGGAAGTTTGAACAGTTCTCTTGTTCACCCTAGAGAGGTTTTTGTGAATGCTATTAGGAAAAGTGCAGCTTGTATAATTCTTATTCATAATCATCCTAGTGGAAATCCGAAGCCTAGTGAAGAAGATATTCAAATAACAAAAAGGTTGATTGAATCAGGAAAAATCATTGGAATAGATGTCCTAGATCATATTATTATTGGTGATGGTAGCTATTGTAGTCTTAAAGAACTCTCGATCATATAAGCAAACAGAGATAATAGGAGGAGCAAGTACATGGGACTTTTTAACTTA
>JAGXRU010000236.1 GCA_018335765.1 Alkaliphilus sp. | reverse complement strand
CATATTTTTTCATATCGTTATAGCACATTATTAGCATCTCCTTCATTGGAAGAATTTTGACTCATCCTTACCTTGCTGCCAATTTCATTAAGCGGGAAAGGGGGTCTTGCTAATGGTTGCAATGCTATTGACATCAATTTCACAGGGTTGTCATCTGCTGCGATTCGATTAGAACTCAAATGGTCACATCGATTACATTTATGAATAATCGCCCATTCACCATTTTTTTTAACCCAAACGCCAATCGGTTCCATAATCCCACTGCAATTTGCAGAACGATCTCCTGGCAAATCATCAACATGTAGACTGATTAAGCAATTTGGACAATGATTTCTATGATTGCTCCCAGCGCCTTCCGGTGCGACCATGCTTCCACAGTTTTTGCAGATAAAGTTTTCATAACATGCTTGTTTTTGATAATTATTTTTATCTCTAATTGAATACTTCAATGTACGCTCCTCCTAAAGTGTTTTAATACTTTATGGGAGGCTCATATATTATTATTTTATGCAAGCCTCCCGGATTGCCACATTCTCATGCATATTTTTAAACATAAATGAAACTCCTTTCTTTCAATATTTTTTTTGATTATAGCCATGATTCTTATAATAAACGTCCCCTGGACACCATCAATTCATACTTTCCAAATATTCATCATAGGTCATTTTTTTATCAATAATACTTCCATCGGATGTTATTTCAATAATTCTGTTAGCTATGGTTTCAATAAGCTGGTGGTCGTGTGAAGAAAATAAAATATTGCTTTTATAGTCCCTTAATCCGTTATTTAATGCTGTAATGGATTCAAGATCAAGATGGTTGGTAGGCTGATCGAGTATCAAAACATTGCCATTGCTCAACATCATTCTTGAAAGCATACACCTCACTCTTTCTCCCCCGGAAAGAACATTGGCCTGCTTTAATGCTTCCTCTCCGGAAAAAAGCATTCTGCCCAAGAAACCCCTCAAATAGCTTTCAGCCTTTTCCACAGAAAATTGACGCAGCCAATCAACTAAATTCAAGTCCACATCATTAAAAAACTCGGAATTATCCTTTGGAAAGTAGCCCTTGGTAATGGTTACACCCCAATTGTACTCACCGCTGTCTGCCTCCATCTCTCCTGTCAGTATTTTAAAGAGTGTAGTAGTAGCCAATTCATTGTTCCCAACAAAAGCGATTTTATCTCCCTTAGAAACCATGAAACTTATATTGTTTAATACTACCTCTCCATTTATGCTTTTTGTTAATCCTTCTACTGACAAAATATTGTTACCTACTTCCCTTTCAGGTTTAAAACCTACAAAAGGATATCTTCTGGTTGATGGCTGTATGTCATCTAATGTAATTTTTTCAAGAAGTTTTTTTCGGGAGGTGGCTTGTCTTGACTTAGAAGCATTAGCACTAAAACGTGCAATAAACTCTTGAAGATCCTTGATTTTTTCTTCCTTCTTCTTGTTTTGATCCTTCATCATGTGAAGAGCTAGTTGACTGGATTCATACCAGAAATCGTAGTTGCCCACATACAGCTTTATTTTGCCAAAGTCTACATCTGTCATATGGGTACAGACCTTGTTTAAGAAATGTCTGTCATGAGAAACAACTATAACAATACCTTCGAAATTGATTAAAAATTCTTCCACCCAATTGATAGACTTAATATCCAAATGGTTGGTAGGCTCATCCAGTAGTAATATACCTGGATTTCCAAAAAGAGCTTGAGCTAAAAGCACCTTTACCTTTTCGGCTCCATTGAGATCTCCAACCTTCTTATCATGAAGATCTGTTGTTATGCCAAGACCTTGAAGTAGGGATGATGCTTCTGATTCTGCTTCCCAACCATTCATTTCAGAAAATTCACCTTCAAGCTCTGAAGCTTTTATACCATCTTCGTCGGTAAAATCTGTTTTAGCATATAATAGTTCTTTTTCCTTTATAATCTCAGATAGCCTTGGATTTCCAAGTATCACTGTATCTAGAACCTGAAGCTCATCGAATTCGTAATGATCCTGTTTTAAAACAGACATACGCATACCAGGAGATATACTAACATTGCCTGTGCTTGACTCAACTTCTCCGGACAAAATTTTAAGAAATGTACTTTTTCCCGCACCGTTGGCACCGATCAGTCCATAGCAGTTGCCGGGTGTAAATTTCAAATTCACATCTTCAAAAAGCTTTCGTCCACCAAATTGCAAACTAACATTTGTTACTGTAATCAAATTAAATACCTACCTCTACTTAAAATTTACATACAAGCATCATTATAACATAAATATACAACCATTTCACCTAATTTAACAAGTAGATTTAGGTGAAATTTAAGTGAAAATTTTAAGTCTTGCAAGCATGTTTTTGTTCCCTTTAATCGATAATTTGAAATACGATAATTTAAAAATAGTGCTTTTTTAAGAAATTTGTTAGAATATATCATGATGGGTGAATGAAATACTTCAAATATATGTTTAGCGAAATCTTGAAACCAATATATGGAGAAAGGAAATAAAATGAACCTTCTTAGTATCGAAAATATAAGTAAAAGCTATAGTGAAAAGCAACTATTGGATAATATAAGCTTAGGAATTAACCAAGGGGATAAGATTGGGGTTATAGGAATAAACGGCACCGGCAAAAGCACCTTGCTAAAAATCATTTCAGGTATAGAGTACCCTGATGAGGGAAGGGTAATAAAAGGAAATACAATTACCATAGAATATCTATCTCAAAACCCAAACTTTCACGCTGAAGCTACAGTGCTAGAGCAGGTTTTCAGAGGAGAATCTCCCCTGATGAAACTCATAAGAGAATATGAAAAAGAAATACAAGACCCTAATTCTTCTGGCGAAGTGTTGATAAGGCTAAGTCAAGAGATGGATGCGATGAATGGCTGGAGCGTAGAAAGTGAAGCAAAGGGAATATTGACAAAACTTGGCATCACAGAGTTTAACCAAAAGGTGGGAACCTTATCGGGAGGTCAAAGAAAAAGAATTGCCTTAGCAGGAGCCTTGATCAATCCTTCAGACCTACTTGTTCTTGATGAGCCTACAAACCACCTTGACAATGAAGTCATCGATTGGTTAGAGGATTATCTAAACAAAAGGAAGGGTGCTCTTTTAATGATTACCCATGACAGATATTTTTTGGACAGAGTGGTAAATGAAATCATAGAATTGGATAAGGGTTGTTTGTATTTATACAAAGGAAATTACAGTAGTTTTTTAGAAAAGAAAATGGAAAGAGAAGAGCGAGAGGCTGGCAGTGAAAGAAAAAGACAAGGACTTCTAAGGAAGGAACTGTCATGGATTAGAAGGGGAGCGCAGGGCAGAAGTACAAAACAAAAGGCAAGGAAGGATCGCTTTGAGAGGTTAAAGGAAAGTGGAACAGACTTGTTAGAGGATAAAATGGATATCTCATTTGCGAGCAGCCGTCTGGGAAAAAAGGTTATTGAATTAGAACATATCAACAAGATCTTTGATTGTAATAAAGTGATTGATGATTTTAGTTATACCTTGCTGAGAAACGATAGAATAGGGATTATAGGATCAAATGGCAGTGGTAAGTCGACATTAATAAATATCATTGGTGGAAGGCTTCAACCTGATATGGGAACAGTGGATGTGGGCGAAACTGTAAAAGTAGGAATGTTTTCTCAAGAAACCTATCATATGCCTGACAATCTCAGGGGCATAGAATACATTAGAGAGGGAGCGGAGTATCTAACAACATCAGAGGGCGAAAAAATAAGCGCATCACAAATGATGGAGAGATTCTTATTTCCTCCCGCATTTCAATGGACACTCATTTCAAAACTTTCTGGGGGAGAGAAAAGAAGGCTGCACCTTTTAAGAGTGCTGATGGAATCCCCTAATGTGCTGCTATTAGACGAGCCTACCAATGATTTGGATATTGAAACCTTAACAATTTTAGAAGATTATATTGAAAATTTTCTCGGAGCTGTTATTGTGGTATCGCACGATCGATACTTTCTGGATAAAATTGCGGACAAACTATTTGTATTTGGAAGGCAGGGAAAAATTGTTCAGCATACAGGTAACTACTCTGATTACAAAGAAGAAATAGATAATAAAGATGAGGATGCTCACATAAGAAAAGCCTTCAAAAACAAGGAGGATTCTAAAGAGCAGGAAAAGGAAAGAGCACTAAAATTTACATTTAAAGAACAAAGAGAATATGAAGAAATTGACCTCAACATTGCAAATATAGAAGTGGAAATTGAAGAGAAGGAAATAAAGCTTAGTGACCCTTCGACAGGGTATATAGACTTACAGAAGTTAATGGCTGAAAAAGAAGAACTGCAAAAACAGCTGGAAATGAAAATGGAGAGATGGATGTATCTAAATGAATTAGCAGAACAAATTGAGAGAATAAAATCAAAAGGCTAGGAGGAAAAACATGAAATTAGTTTCTTGGAATGTAAATGGTTTAAGAGCTATTTTAGGAAAAGGGTTTTTAGATTATTTTAGAGAGGTTGATGTAGATATATTCTGTATTCAGGAAATCAAATTACAGGAAGGTCAAGTAGAACTAGAGCTAGAAGGATATGAGAAATATTGGAGTTATGCGGTAAAAAAAGGTTATTCAGGTACGGCTGTGTTTACAAGAATAAAACCTTTGTCTGTTAAGTACGGATTGGGGATAGAGGAGCATGACCAAGAGGGAAGAGTATTAACCATAGAATTTGATGAGTATTATCTAGTAAATGTCTATACGCCTAATTCCAAAACCGATTTGGCTAGACTTGACTATAGGATGGTTTGGGAAGATGAATTCAGAAAATATTTAAAACAATTAGATGAAGTCAAGCCTGTTATTCTATGTGGAGATCTCAATGTGGCCCATAAGGAAATAGACTTGAAAAACCCTAAAACCAATCGAAAAAGTGCTGGCTTCACCGATGAGGAGAGAGCTAAGATGAGTGAACTGCTGGGTTCGGGATTTATAGATACCTTCAGATATTTGTACCCCGATAAAGTGGATGCATATACCTGGTGGTCCTATTTCGGAAAGGCAAGAGAGAAGAATGTGGGATGGAGAATAGATTATTTCATAGTATCAGAGAAACTAAGGGATAAAATAAAAGATTCTCAAATTCATCCTCATATAATGGGCAGTGATCATTGCCCTGTAATGTTAGAGTTGTAATCAACACATAGCAAATAAATTAGCAATG
>JAGXRU010000235.1 GCA_018335765.1 Alkaliphilus sp. | reverse complement strand
TAAACGAGATCATAAATACTGGGGAAGAAGGAACGCTTGATGTTCATAATATTATTATAAAATTAAAAAGTCCACTGTCTTATAAAAACGGGAATATTGATCTTTCATCATCAACTAGTGAAAAGAAAAATATAGGTATTGAAATAGAGGAATTTTCAAAGAATGCCATTATAGAAGCAATAAGTGAAGGCTACAAGGCTTATAAAATTCTAGTGCAGTTAAATCAAAATTGCATGTTAAAATCCGCTAGAGCTTTCATTGTTTTTAATTTATTAGAAAGAGATGGTGAAATTATAAAGTCATATCCTCCTGTTGAAGATATTGAGGATGAAAAATTTGAGAATTCATTTGAAATTATAGTTATTTCTAAGCTAGAGACTAAAGAAATAACCGATAGCTTATTAAGCATCTCAGAAATTGAAACTGTGATAGTGCAAGAAGTAGAAAATCTAGAATTTGGAGAAGTAATTGATTCGAATAAGATAGAAAATCAGCTTATCGAAAAAATAACAGTTGAAGATAATGAACATGAAATGGAAGATAATAATGATAAAAAAAGCAACGCGTCAAAGAAACCCAAAATTGGTAAAACAGTTAGAGTAGATATAGACAGACTTGATAATTTGATGAATCTTGTTAGTGAGTTGATAATCATTAAAACAAGACTTGAAGACATTGATGGTTCTGGAAAGAGAGATACCATGAATGAAGCTATCGAATATCTTGAAAGAATAACCACAAGTCTTCATGATGCGGTCATGAAAGTGCGAATGGTGTCTATTGAAAGAGTATTCAACAGATTTCCTAGAATGGTTAGAGATTTATCAAAGGAATTAGGAAAAGAACTATCTTTATATATGTCTGGTGAAGAAACTGAAGTCGATAGAACTGTAATCGATGAAATAGGGGATCCATTGATACATCTCATAAGAAATGCGATAGATCACGGTATTGAAGATCCGAGCATTAGAAAAAAACTTGGTAAACCTGAAGAGGGAACCGTTAAATTGGTAGCTTATCCGGATGGTAATAGCGTTGTAATTGAAGTGGAGGATAATGGTCAAGGAATTAACATTGACAAGGTTAAAGCTAAAGCTGTAGAAAAGAGGTTGATAACTAAAGAGTATGCTGAAGGAATGGACAATAAAGAAGCTGTTCAACTATTATTCAAGCCTGGGTTCTCAACAATAGAAAAAATTTCTGATATTTCCGGTAGAGGTGTGGGTCTTGATGTTGTAAAGACAAAAATTGAATCTTTAGGTGGAGTTGTAGAAATAGAAAGCATAAAAAATGTAGGGAGTACATTCATTATTAGATTGCCATTAACATTGGCTATTATTCAAGCTTTGCTAGTTAATATAGGAACAGAAAAATACGCTATTCCATTAAACTCCATTAAAGAGATTATTACAATTGAAAAGGCAAGTATTAGAAAAATTCAAAAACAAGAAGTAATATTATTTAGAAATTCAACCCTACCAATTATTCGTATGAGCAATATTTTTGAGATAGAGCATTTGGATAATGAAAGTGAAGAAATGACTGTTGTTGTTGTTAAAAAGGGTGACAAAACTGCTGGCTTTGTAGTTGATAATTTAATCGGACAGCAAGAAATTGTTATTAAATCACTCGGTAAGTTTTTATCTGGGATAAAGGTAATAGCTGGTGCAACAATCCTAGGAAATGGACAAATTGCTTTAATAGTAGATACAAATTCGCTATTTTAATTTATGTTAGGAAGGAGCAATGATATGAGTGAAAAATTATCACCATCAAATAATCAGTATGTGATATTCAAGCTAGAAGATGAATCATATGGGATAGATATATTGCAGGTTGAAACAATCGAGAAGGTTATGGATGTTACTAGAGTACCACATTCTCCATTTTATGTAGAGGGTGTCATTAATTTAAGAGGTGAAGTTGTTCCTGTGATTAATCTTAGAAAGCGATTTAATCTTAATAACACGAGTAATAATGAAGATAATCGTATTATTATAGTAACACTCGAGGAAATGATCGTTGGATTATTAGTTGATTCATCTTCAGAGGTAATACATTTGAACATGGAAGACATTGAAGAGTTGCCGAAATTATCAAATAACATAGAAAATGATTATGTTGATATAATAGGCAAAAAAGATAAAAGAATAATAATGTTGCTAGATTTAAAAAAAGTTTTAGGTATTTCTGCATCAGAATCTATTGAGCATTAGCAAATAATTTAAAGGTGGGATGGCTTTGAGTATTTCATTAGACGAACTGAATCATATTCAACTAGATGTTCTGAAGGAAATAGGAAATATTGGCGCAGGTAATGCCGCTACGGCTTTGGCTAAGATGTTGAATAGAAAAATAAATATGAATGTTCCTAAGGTTGAAATATTAGGATTTAGAGAGGTTGCCGAGCTATTAGGAGGTCCTGAAATACCAGTTTGCGGAGTGTATTTTCGGTTTGAAGGCGATCTTGCAGGTAATATAATGTTTATGTTGAATATGAAATCCTCAAAACAGCTCACGAACATTTTAACCTGTAAGCAAGACGAATCTGAAATATTAGATGAAATTGACCAATCAGCATTGCAGGAAATTGGGAACATTCTATCTGGTGCTTATGTATCTTCTATCACTGCCCTTACGAATCTCAACATGAAAATTTCAATACCATCATTGTCGATAGATATGGCAGGAGCTATATTAAGTGTACCAATTATTCAATATGGACAAATGGGAGATAATGTTCTCTTAATAGAGACAGAATTTAATGAAGGGGATAATGATGTAAAAGGGTACTTCTTTCTAATACCTGATTATGAATTTTTTGGGATACTACTTAAAAAGTTAGGGGCATTGTGATAATGAATGGGATGGTTAAAGTTGGCATGGCGGATTTGAATGTAACAAAAGAAAATGGTGTATTGACTACTCTAGGGTTAGGATCATGTGTTGGAGTAGCATTGTATGATCCGGTTACGAAAGTAGCAGGTCTTTTGCACTTAATGCTACCATCTAGTAAAACAATACGAAACAATACTAATTCTGCAAAATTTGCTGATACGGGTATTGCTCTTTTGCTGGAAGAGGTCTGCAAGTTAGGTGCGAATAAAAATAGGCTTGTTTGTAAATTGGCAGGGGGAGCTCAGATGTTTTCATTTGGCAACAAGAATGATATTATGAAAATTGGGGAAAGAAATATT
>JAGXRU010000234.1 GCA_018335765.1 Alkaliphilus sp. | reverse complement strand
GGTCAGATGGTTATTTTGCCTGTAGTATCGGTGAAGTATCATCTTCAATAATTCAAAGATATATTGAAACTCAAGGATAGAAAGGAGCATGGCACTCCTCCCACCACCTAAAGGAAATGGGTTTCTGTGCCACAAAAATTTATGAATCTTATAGTATTAACAATTCCCCTTATATATTCCTTATGTGCCAATAATACAAAATAATTGTATCTTTCACCCTGTATCTCGATTTTATAAGGGTATCTCAAAATAAAAGCTGCCTGATGCTTCATCTCAGGAGGTTGGGACTCAGAGGGTAATATTAATCCTGCATCTTGCCCTAAGTGGGTTATTCTTTTTGTGGCTGGACAAGAGCCATAAGGCATTTGCTTATTGAATGCCTCGGATTTGCATACATCCTCAATACCCCCTATAGAAGAAACAGCTGAAACTTGAAAAAACCCCGAAGAACCTTCGTATCTTGTTTCATCAACCCTATGCCAGTCCGGAGGAAAGTTAAAACGTATGTTATATTCTTTATTTTCATATTGTCTAGAGTTTTTATGAGGTACAACAACCTTTTGTCCTTCGGAAAGCAAATATGGATTGATCGATGGATTCACTCTAACCAGCTCAGGAATGGTGATATTATTTTGTTGGGCAATTTTGTAAAGCGTGTCTCCTGTTTGGACGATATAACTGTTTGATGCTAAATAGTTATTACGGGATTGTGGATTGGATTTTTTTTCAGATAAGTTCATCCTACCTTCACCTCAATTCGAATTTTATATAATTTAATCATATTCGATAGGTTATGCAAGTGTTCTGATTATCTTAAACTGTGATTCTTTTTAAAAACACACCTTAAAATAAATATAGAACCCCCTCCCAAAAAAACAATAATCGTATATAGATATGATTTATGCTATAATAGTGGTTACGAACAGATTGGTAAAGGGGGCAAAAAAATGAGGAAATTGCTAGTCTTATTCACACTATTTGTAGTATTTGCTTTTTTTATTGGTTTAGGGAATGACATTTCCACAGGTGCCAGTATAGAGCCTATCAACGAAACAAGCTATGAGTTTATCATTCAAAAGGGAGATAGCATCGAAGAAATCGCCAGTAAATTAGCTGATGCTGATATAATTCGGTCAAGAATACATTTCATTTGGTATGGTAAATTATTTGGAAAAACTTCTGAAGTAAAATTCGGTCTTCATACGGTTTCTCCAGATATGAATATGAAAGAGCTTTACAAGGAATTAAGTGTTGCTAAAGCTTTCCCGACTGAAACGGTAAGTGTGGTTATTCCTGAAGGCTTTAATATCAGGCAGATAGCAAAAAGGTTAGAGGAAAAAGGAATAGTTGAAGAAAAAAGCTTTTTGGCTGTTGCAAAAGAAGGAAATTTTGATTTCTGGTTTTTGGAAGATGTTCCTAATTATGATGACCCTAATTTCTATAGGTTGGAAGGCTTCCTTTTCCCTGCCACCTATGAATTTAAACCCTATAGCACAGCAGAAGAAGTGGTGAATACCATGTTGAAAAGGTTTGAATTTTCAATTAATCCCTATAGGGAAATAATCGAGAATAGTTCTAGAAACGTTTTTGATATAATACGGTTGGCTTCCATAGTGGAGAGGGAAGCAGTGGTTGAAAATGAGAGGACTACTATAGCAGGTGTTTTCTATAACAGGCTGGAGATGGGAATGATGCTTCAATCCTGTGCCACAGTTCAATATCTTTTTGAACAACAAAGAGATATAGTTACCTTCGAGGATCTGAAAATTGATTCTGAATTTAATACCTATAAGTATAAAGGGCTTCCCTTGGGTGCCATTTCAAATCCAGGAGAAAGTTCCATAAAAGCCAGCATTTACCCAAATGAAAATGATTATCTATTCTTTGTAGCAGTGGGAAACACAGGAGAACACAAATTTGCAAAAACCTTTGAAGCACATGAAGATAATATTAGGAAATACAGAGATTAAAAAAGCATCTTCGATGCTTTTTTATATTGGTGTTCTACTTTTTGATTAATTCATATACGTCTTCTCTCCTATGCAAAAGCAGAGGCAGCTCTCTACGAACCTTTACAACCAGTGAAAGATCAATATCACCGTATACAATGCCTTCGGTTTCATCTTTTTGGCTAATTATAGTCCCCCATGGGTTCGCAATGCATGAATGACCATATGAATGATAGGAGGCATCCAAATTTCGTGCGGGGGATGCAGCTGCAAAATATACTTGATTATCCAAGGCTCTCATTCTTGCCAACAGTTCCCAATGCACAGGTCCTGTGGTCATATTAAAGGCTGCCGGTACTATAATAACCTCTGCACCCTCTAAAGCCATGATTCTCATAAGCTCCGGAAAACGCATATCATAGCAAATCGCCACGCCTATTTTGCAGTATTTAGTTTCTACAACGGTTACAGCTTTACCACTGCCCAAGCTGTCTGATTCCTTAAACCTGATACCACCCTCTACATCTATATCAAACAAATGCATTTTCCTATGCTTGCCAATAACCTTTCCTTCGATATCAAATATGTAGCAGGTATTAAAAATTACATCTCCATCCTTTTCCGGTATAGAACCTCCCACGATATAAATCCCTAATTCTTTAGCCAAGCCTGCCATCATATCTGTGGTTTCCCCAGGAAAGTCTTCAGCGTATAGAGGAAAATACTTATTTTCATAGGGACAGTTAAACATCTCCGGCAATACCACAATATGACTCCCATTGTGTACTGCTTCCCTTATCATTTGTTTGGCTCTCTCAACATTCGCCTTCTTATCCGCTGTTACGCTTAGCTGACATATTCCGATTCTAAAGGTTTCCATATGCTCACTCCTTCTGGCTTCGTTATTTTTATTATATATGATTCCGCTTCTTTTTGGGATAAATATAATATTTAAAAAGCATACCGTTTTCACGGTATGCTTTAAGGACAGTTTATCAAACTGTTAATTTCAATTCAATGAAATACAGTCTATGGTTTTATAAACATTTGTGTCCAGTATGGAGTTCCTTTTGAATTCGTAGCATAACCAACACCTATTTCCGTAAAATTTGGACTTAGGATATTTCGTCGGTGACCTGGTGAATTCATCCAGCCCTTCATAACTTCTGCGGCAGTTCTTTGGCCATAAGCAATATTCTCACCGGCAGAGGAATATTTAATACCAAATTTCTTCATCATATCAAACGGAGAGCCGTAGGTAGGTGAGGTATGGGAAAAATATCCCTGAGTTGCCATATCAGCTGACTTAGTTCTCGCTACCCTTGAAAGTTCCCAGTTTTCCTTTAACGGTTTTTGATTATTCTTTGCTCTCTCTGCATTAACTAATCTCACTACTTCTTGTTCAAAGACTCTCCCGGGAGCTTGCTCTGGTATATTTACTTTCATTCCCGGATAAATCAGATCTGGATTTGAAAGCTGAGTATTAGAGTTAATCAGCTCTGAAACTCCTACCTGATGTTTTACAGCGATTTTCCAAAGAGTGTCACCTGATACGACTGTATAAGTTTGACTGGCGGCTTCGACGCCTATTGTACTCGCTGCTGATGAGATTACCAAGGCCAATGCAATTCCAATGAAAAACTTCTTCATAGTATCATTCCCCCTTGGAAACCAGTATACAATATTATGTTAATCTATGTAACCCTCAATATATACCATGGTATCAAGTTATATCCATATATGACAATTTAAAAAACTTGTCCTTGCTCTCAACTATTTTGATTTTTTTCCCTAGACAAAAGATCTCTCACTGTATTTTCCGGCATTGGTTTGCCCAATAGATACCCTTGAATTCTGTCACATTCATTGTTAGCCAAATAATCCAATTGTTTTTGAGTTTCGACTCCCTCGGCAAGAATTAACAATCCCATTCTTTTCCCCAAATAAATAATTGATTCTGTCAAAGTGTCCTCCTCGATATTCTCGATATTATCTATAAAGGACTTATCTATTTTTAAAGTAGATATGGGTAAATCTCTTAAATAGCTCAAGGATGAATATCCTTTTCCAAAGTCATCCAGGGCAATTCTTATTCCTGAATTGTTCAGTTTATTGAGCTTACCAATGACGATATCAAAGGATTGCATCAATATGGATTCCGTTAACTCCAACTCTAGAAAGTTCGGATCTAAATCAAGCTCATTCAAGGTGTTCATCACCCTTTCCACAAAATCCTCTTGGAGTAATTGAATCATTGAAATATTAACAGACACGACATACTGGCAGGAGTACTCTTTGTTGATCTGTTTGATGAATTCACATGCTCTTTTCAGTATCCACTCTCCCAATGGAATAATCATACGATTTTCCTCTGCGATACCGATAAACTTCAGCGGTGATATCATCCCGAGCGCTGGGCTGTTCCAACGAACTAAAGCTTCGAATCCTATTATGGTCTTTTCTTTTATATCAAACTGTGGCTGATAATGTA
>JAGXRU010000233.1 GCA_018335765.1 Alkaliphilus sp. | reverse complement strand
ATGAAGTCCTAATGGAATCAATAACCTGTTTAATAGTCCAAATACAAACACGCCCCCTGCACCTGCACCAATAATCCACTGTCCTGCCCCATCAATGACCCCTTGAATTGGAGGCCATATATTTCCGAATATCAAGGCCAATACAATACTGGCTAAAGCGGTAATGATAGGGACAAACCTTCTTCCCCCAAAAAAACCTAAATATTCAGGAAGATTGATGTCATGAAATTTGTTGTACATATTGCCTGCCAATACCCCTGAAATAATACCTGCAAGCACACCCATATTAATATTAGGATCAATTGCCGTGGCACCATTGGTCAATGTTAAATAGCCAACGGCTCCCGCCAGTCCAGCTGCACCTGCATTGTCTTTCGCTAGACCTACTGCAATACCTATGGCGAATATCAGTGCCAAATTTGCAAATACTGCATTGCCTGCTGAAGAAACAAAAGGCATTTTCAGTAAATCGTCTTGACCGATCCTCAATAGAATCGCCGCAACCGGAAGTACCGCAACCGGAAGCATCATCGCTTTCCCAAGTTTTTGAAACCTGCCAAACAGATTACCCATAAATAATTCCCCCTTTCTAGAATGGTTTAATGCAATGTTCGAATGTTTTCTTCTCTCCCTCCTGTCTATTTTGATTTTTTATGAAACAAAGGCATGAGTTTATACAAAGGCATCAAACTCCCTATATGAGTTTTACCCATGCATAAGCTCATGCCTGATTAAACAGTGACACGCTGCTCTATTATGTATTTACACCTTTTATTCTTTCTATATGAATGGCCATATACCCAAGCTCACTTTCTGGTATAACAGCACCCTTACTCTCTTGAATATGCTGACCTAACTTTTTAGCGATACAAAAGGATTCTTTAAACTGTTTTTTCAATTCTATTAAGAATGGATTCTCTATAAATTTACCTTCTTCCAATCTTTTTATCATTCCTTTAAGATGATTCATCAACCTTGTGTATGTCAGCTCTTGATCCCTAATAGGAACAGTTATTTCAGCTTGAATTATCTCGATTAATTCCTTGATTAGTCTTGTAGCTTTCATGGTCTCAGAAATTTTTTTGTTTTGTCTGGCAGAATGCAGGTGAAGAGCGATGAATCCAATTTCTCCTTCACAAATATGCATATTAAGATTTTTATGTATCAGTTCAGCAGCTTCTTTTCCAATACTAAACTCCTCATCATACAACATCTTAATTTCATATAAAAAAGGATTGTTAATTTCCATGCCCATATGAATCCTATTTAAGGCAAAACCAATATGATCTGTCAGGACAATATGGATATGAGGATTCAACTCCCCAAAGGCCTGTTCAGCCTTTGCAATGATTTCTTCGCTAACACCCAATACCTTTGCATCTATTTGATTGATTAGCTGAAAATACTCTTTTTTCATCTTCTCATCGAAAGTCATAAATTTCTTTTCTATTTTTTCATCCGTTAACTGGATTACATTATTTTCTTTCTTTCCAAATCCAATCCCCTTACTTACAAGGATCATTTCCTGATGATTTTCTTTCTCAAAGGCTAAAATCACATTATTGTTTAATACTTTAATAATCTGATACTCTACAGCTTGTTTTGACACACTCTTAGCCTCCTGCATCCCTTCTTTTTTTAGTATAGAAGAGTGTACTATAAAAAAGGCACAAACCAAAATGCAGTCATGATCTCAACTGCATTTAGGTTTATGCCTGATTTGCACAGTAACACACCTAGATGATTCTTTTGTATATATTGATTCTGATTTTAATCAAGATTTTACCATAAATTTTATATTCTGTCAATTAGTTTTCCGTACTATAATTTCATCCCTTTCGGTGGATTTATGTGTTTTTTACATTGTTTGGGTCAGGCTTTAAATAGCATGATTAAGAAAATAATATCAGTAAAGTTGGATAATATATTATAAGTATTGAAACTATGGCTGAAATCCAAAATATTATCTTAGTTTTCCTATCTGAATTTTTCTTCTGCATTATGTTATAAGACCAATATAACATAATGGCTGTAAGTATAACAAATATTGGTTTGTATTGTGTTAAATTTGAAAAATAAGCTACGCCAAATGTCCCTAGACCTAGGGATGCCAATATTATGGGACCTGCTCAACAAAGAGCGGCAAATGTAGCAGGTATAACTGAAAATATGCTTAATAGTTTTTCTTTCATCTGTTAAAATCTCCTTATCATCGATAATTTTTAGGTTTGACAACATATTCAATGTATAGATATAATATCATGATTACTAACATAAAGAAAGGTTATCCTATTACATTGAACAAAAATGGTGTGTCAACACCCCCCTCCCCTTGACATATAGGCTGCATCTAATAGTTGCAGCCTATATATTAGGGTACAATCTTTTTAACTAATTACTATTCTGTTACTAATTTTAAATCCACCGGGATGAAGCTTTCAACTGCTTCACCTTTTATCACTCTATCAGCCATTTCTATACCCAATGATCCAATCTTATCTGGTTGCTGAGCAACAGTTGCTGCCATTTTACCTTCCTTAACAGCTGCTACAGCATCATCAGTAGCATCAAATCCAACAACCATGATTTCTCTTCCACTTGCTTCAATAGCCTTTAATGCACCTAATGCCATTTCATCATTATGAGCAAATACTGCAGTTATTTCTTGTTGAGCTTGCAAAATATTTTCCATTACATTTAAGCCTTTAGTTCTGTCAAAATCAGCAGTTTGTTTAGCTACTACTGTGATTTCCGTACCTTTTATTGATTCGTTAAAACCTTCGCCTCTGTCCCTAGCGGCTGAAGTTCCCGCAATGCCTTCTAGCTCAACTACTTTACCTTTTCCCTTTAGTTGCTCTACAATATACTGCCCAGCCATTTTGCCTCCTGCAACATTGTCTGATGCAATATGAGTAGCTACTTCTCCGCCATTAGAACCCCTATCCAATGTAATAACAGGAATCTTAGCATCATTCGCTAATTTTATGGCATTCACAACAGAGTCTGAATCTGTTGGATTAACAAGTATGACACCCACCTTCTTTGTTATTAAATCCTCGATATTTGCAAGTTCTTTTGCTGGATCATTCTGCGAATCAAGCACAATGAGTTCAAATCCTATTTCTTTAGCCTTTGCCTCAGCTCCTTCCTTTAAAGTTACGAAGAAAGGGTTGCTTAGTGTCGAGATAACCAATCCAATTTTTGCGGTTTCTGTTTCGTTCATTTGTGGAGCTTCAGGAGCACAACCAACCAATAATCCTAATAGCAATACCCCTACTAACAATACACTAAAAATTTTTTTCATTTCTTTTCCTCCCTCTTTTTTAGATAAATTCTATAATCTTCTGAAACGCAAATAAGGATGCCTTTCAGACAAGACTCAATTATTTGTTTTTCCTATCTACTAATACTGCTGCCAGTATCACCAATCCCTTTACCATCATTTGATAATAAGATGATACATTGAGAATATTAAGTGCATTATTAAGAATACCAATTATTAACGCCCCTGTAATAGTCCCTAAAACACTACCCATACCCCCAGCCAAGCTTGTTCCACCAAGCACAACGGCAGCGATTGCATCTAATTCATATCCCATTCCCGCATTCGGTTGAGCTGAAGATAATCTCGAGGTCAATATAATCCCAGCTAAAGCAGCCAACAAACCACTTATAGCATATACAGTGACCTTTATTTTCCCTACT
>JAGXRU010000232.1 GCA_018335765.1 Alkaliphilus sp. | reverse complement strand
TTGTTACAATATTTAAAACCCATGATCTTAAAATATTCACCATTGATTTCCTCACCTACCTCATCATTAGAGTTATATTACCTGCACCCACAATAATTGTTACCGCTATAAAAAACATTATTGCAACAGTCAGAACTGCAGCGAAAAGCATGGTAAGAGAATTACTCATTTCTTTTAAGCAATTGCTTAACTGTCCATCTATTATTGGCTCAATAATTGCACTGGCAATTTTATATATTAAGATCAATGATAATATTTTTAATAAGGGCATCACTACGATAAAGGCTAAAGCTATTAAACCCAGAGCACCAATTCCATTTTTTAACAATAGAGAACAGCCCATGATAGTATCTACAGCCTCTGTCAGGAATCCTCCCACTATGGGAATAAACTTATCAACTGCAAATTTAGCAGTTCTTATTGCCACTCCATCGGCGGTGGAGGCGGCCACTCCTTGTATGGTGATTATACCAGTAAATACTGTTAGCGTTAGTCCCATGAGTAGAATGCAAATCTGCTTTAACAATAGTGCGAGCTTCGATATTTGAATCTTATCTGTCATATGATTTATGATGGACAAAATTGCAGAAAAGAAAATAATCGGCACTATAATATCTTTGGTGAGGGTACTGATAATTCCCACAGAGCCAATAATAATAGGTTGAAACAAAGCTGTGGTAGTAATTCCTCCCGTTGCCATAAGAAAGGTAAGTAAAATTGGCAACAGTGCTTGCATAAAGTTAACCATATCATTTATGGCATTCAGCCCAATTTTTGTGGCAACCGAAAAGCTCTGTACAGCTATGGCTATAATCACCAGATAACAAACGATATAGGCTAATTTGCCAACAGCTTCACTTTCAAAGGCATTGGACAAATTGTTTAAGAATGCACATAGGATTGATAGTATCATTAGTTTTGCTAATAGGGAAAAATTCACTACAACCTCTCTGAATAAATACTTGAATAACCCATTCACAGTTCCTTGAAAAGTCAAAGTTTGTTCTCCCTTTAACAAGGATAGCGTCATTGCTCTGATATCTAAGGCAGGCAAAAAATCTTCAGTTTCCATATTGATTTTACCGATGATATCTTCCAATGCTTCGGTATCTATATTTTCTAACTGTTGAAGAACGAGGTCATCAGTTATATATAATTCCTCATCATCATTAGCTAGAACAAATATATAATTGGAGAAAAAAATAAGTAAAGTTAGGACTAAAACAATAATACGCTTCATGGTTTCACATCCTATGGCATTAGTTTAAGGATCAAGTTTAGCAGGGCTAAAAGAATTGGTGTAGCAAGGACCATAATAAGTACCTTGCCTGCAAATTCTACCTTAGAAGCTATGGCACCTTCTCCGGCATCCCTGCAGATTTGAGCACCGAATTCAGCCACATAGGCTATCCCTACAATTTTAAAAATAGTGGAAATATATATCAGATCAATATCAATTTTTTGAGCGACAGATTTAAAAACTTCCAAAACCGAAGACAGCTTCGTAACAATCATAATAAAAATTATCAAACCAGTGACAACACTTACTTGCATGGATATCTCAGGTTTTTGATTTTTCAACACCACAGCCAAAACAGTAGCAATCAGACCTATACCAACTATCTTAAATATGTCCATACGCATCACACCTTTTTTTTAGTATAGCTGGAACATGGTTTTAACTGTAGTAAAGAAAGTGCTTATCAATTGAATCACCATGAATAAAACTACTATTATACCCACCAAGGATGTCATCATTGCCTGTTCTTCCCTGCCAGATCGCAATAGTATTTGATTCAGTACAGCCACTAAAATACCAATAGCAGCAATTTTAAAAATGAGGTCCACGCTAATATTCATCTTAAACGCCTCCTAAAATGTTTTTTATACAAATACAATTGCAATTGCTATTCCTATTAGAATACCAAGGGTTTTAAACATTTTCTCATTTTTCATTCGTAGGTTTTCTGCATTATCTTGCCTCTTTTTGAGCTGAAGATAAATGAATTGAAAGTTTTTCATCTGGTGCTCCTTGTCTGTAGAGCCTAGGTTAAATCCGAAATCCAATAGTATATCCTTATCTTCGTTATTCAATGAGGTTTCAGAAATGGTTTCCTCCACTGTTCTTGACCATGCTTCCTCAATCCCGATACCCTGCTTGCTATCTAAAATTTTGTAGGTACCTGTAAAAAATTTTCCCAAAGGATTTTTACTTTTTATACCTACCCTCTTTAGTGCAATTGGCAAACTGCTAGAAGAATACATGATTTCAGTTTCCAACAACTGAAAGGCTATATATAGATTTTTCAGCTCCTGGTTTCTTTCAACATAACGATAAGCAAGAACGTAGCCTATTATTCCGGCTGAAATTATAATAATAAGCGATAGTATTAATTTAGCTAACAAATTCCTTCCCTCCGTCCGAGCACATTGGTATAGATCGTATTAGAGCTTGAACCATCTATGATGGAATGTATCGTCCCTACCCTTGGCTGATTTGTCAGTATAACAATTCTTTCGAATATCCTCTGCTTAAGAAGCTGATTCAAAGTGGGTCTTCGAGTGACCTCCTCAAGATCTTTTCCATGGGCTGTTGTTACTACCTTTATACCTGCGTTAAGAGCTTCTTCGACGGCCTCCATATCTTCTTTTTTTCCTATTTCATCTGTGCCTATGATCTGGGGTGACATGGAACGAATCAACATCATAATACCCTCTGCCTTTGGGCATGCATCCAATACATCAGTTCTATATCCAATATCATTTTGAGGAACTCCTTGAAAACAACCTGCTATTTCTGATCTTTCATCAACTACCGATACCTTAAATCCATTGAAATATGGGTTTTTCATTCCATTACTCAAATTTCTGATGATATCCCGAAGTAAAGTTGTTTTACCGCTTTGAGGAGGTGAAATGATCAAGGTACTCATAAAATTTTTAGTGGATGTAAGGATAAAGTGCATCAGCTCATCTGAAATACCTAATTTCTGCTTGGATATTCTGATGTTTAATCCCGAGATGTCTTTAATGGTTTTTATTTTATTACCATTCAAAACCACTCTACCGCTTATACCAACTCTATGACCTCCTTTAATCGTTACAAAGCCGTTACGCAGTTCTTCCTCAAGGGCATAAATAGAATAGTCGGTAATTAGTTGAAAAGCCTTTGAAATGTCTGTCGCAGTAACCATATAGCTTTTATTCTTGTCTTTCACTATTTCTCCCTTGAGGTCTAAGTGGATATCTTCATTGTTAGCATAGATCATCAATGGTCTATTAATCCTTAACCTGATCTCCTCTACATCTGCTGCAAGGATTATTGGAATATTCATGATAATTTCTCTGAGATTTAGAGGAAGTGCCTCTAAGATTTCCTGTCTCATAGTACTTTCAGATAATTTCTTTTTTAAAAAATTCGTATCATTGGTTTGAATCATAACATGTCCCCCCCTTTATATATAATTATTATTTTACTAAACCAAATAATATGCATATGTATAAAAAAAACCGATGCTTTCACATCGGTTTTTTTATACATATGCTATTATTCGTGATTATGTCCGCAACAACCTGGTTTATCACAACATTCGTCATCTTCTTCTAAGTACAATTTTTCATGACAATTTGGACAAATAACCTCATTTTCTTCATCATCTACGAGGTCTTCATCTAAATATATCACCTCTCCACAACTCGGACACTCTATTTCAACAAAATCTATGTCATCTATTACTTCTTCGTCATCATCGTCGTCATCGTCATCATCTAATTCTCCAAACAATTCGTCTTCCACATCAGCCAAATCTTCGTCCAATGTCTCAACATATTCATCAAGATCCTTCACATCATCATTAATGTCTGATATGGCATCTGCAAAGTCCTCTAACACATCCAACAAGTTTAATAAAAGCTTGCCTTCCTTAGATTCTTCGCCTATGTTCATACCGTCTGCCATACCACGAAGATAAGCTACTCTTTGATATAAATTATTCATACATAAAACCTCCTTTAATGTTTGTTTTTCAATTCTATTATTGCCTAAGCTCTTGATAAATACTCACCTGTTCTTGTATCAATTTTAATTTTATCTCCTTCATTAATAAAAAAGGGAACATGGATAATGGCTCCAGTTTCAACCGTAGCGGGCTTCGTCACGTTAGTGGCAGTATCTCCCCTTATTCCAGGCTCCGTATAGGTAACCATCAGTTCAACAAAGTTTGGTGGATCAACCTGAAAGGGCTTTCCTTTAAATATTTTTACAGTGGCATTATCATTTTCTTTTAAATAGATGATGGCATCTTCCATCTGATCCTCTGACAAAGGAATCTGTTCATAGGTTTCATTATCCATGAAATAATACAAATCACCATCCTTATACAGGTACTGCATCAGCTTGGTTTCAATATGAGCCTTAGGAAACTTGTCACTAGGGTTAAATGCTTCCTCACGGGTTGCACCAGTTAAGATGCTTTTGTACTTTGTTCTAACAAAGGCGGCACCCTTTCCTGGTTTAACATGTTGAAAATCAATAACCACAAACGGTTCTCCATTTATCTCAAATGTCATGCCTTTTCTAAATTCACTAGCAGAAATCATTATATTATATCCCCTCCTGGTAGTATTGTATGTTCAAACTGCGAACTATACATTTATAATTCTATCAATTGCTTTGGCGATTTTGAAATAATCCTATGGCTTTCCTCGGT
>JAGXRU010000231.1 GCA_018335765.1 Alkaliphilus sp. | reverse complement strand
TAAGTGCCGCCAAGCTTCGAAATAAGTGCAACTAGAGTTCAGGTGGAGTAAAAACTCCATCTGAACTAAGTTTCTTTATTTGCCTATTAAGATATTAAGCCGGATCATCCTATACCATAACCTTAGTTATCCAATTTACATGCATCCCCAAAACCCATGCCTTCGCACCTATTAATAGCCATAATGCACTGTTTATCCAAGCTACTTTATGTCGTACCCTATACATAAAGATCAGGAGTGCTCCTGAAACTATGAGTATAATCATAGAGGTTAAGCCAATGGAGATCATAAAAAACGAACTTAATAACGGATTTGCTTCTTCAATAACGCCTTTTTTAAGTCCTAAACTTGTAAAGAATATATCCAGAACTGTCAACAGGTATATTGCAATATATAAATTACTGTCTCTTTTCATCATCATAATCCCCTTATGCTATGGCAGCCTTTAATATGTCTATCGGGGATTATGTGCTATTTCCAAAAATATTATACCCTTTTTGAAAAACAGCAGGCGAAGAAGTTTCCAAAGGTCCAAATTCAGCGGACTTTAAACTAATGTTTGTAGCTAACCTTTTTCTGAATAATTATTTGTTCTCCCGGCATAATCAAATCAGGATTTTGAATGTCATTAGTTTCCACCAGTTCCTTAACTGTGGTATGATACTTCTTAGCAATCTTCCAAAGGGTATCTCCAGGCTGTACGTAGTATATGGTGATACTTGGCTTTTTGCTGATATCAATCTGTTCTTCATCTTCTGTTATATGCACCACTACATCCATTTCCTGTCTTTTTGTTACCAAACAGGAGGCGCCTATGTTTACCTTTAGGTCTACATGTGACGAATTCACTAAATGGTAGTCAATATCATTCACAATCATATCCACATTCACTTCCATATTTTCTTTACTGCCTAGTACCTCTACAAAATGTCTGAAAGGAATCTCCTGATCGATACTGCAAATGGGTTGCTTTTCATCTTGAGAAATATAAAGTATGTTCGCCTCCAAAACACCTTCTAATATGCATTTATCCTCTGTCAGAGCAGCATCCATTATTGTTGTCTTGCAGTTTACATTAAATACCTTGGCTATTTCAGGTTCTCCCTTGCGGAGTTCGATAGTCTCTTTTATCACCATATTGGTATTATTCTTGCCCACCGTTTGACCAAAGGCGAATTTTTGTCTTTCAATATTTAGATTTTTTTCAGGACTGTAAGCATCTACCATAACTTCCTTTTCTTCTATTTCGCTGACAGAGGCATCTATTTTAATCATAGCTTCAATATCAAAACTTCTTTTATTCCCATCAATATCTTCCTTGACTTCGGTATAAACTTCATCAGCCTTAATAACAACTTTACAGTCCATTTTTCGCATGGCTCCCAGAACCTCTACGAAATGCGTGAATGGAATTTCATGCTTGAGCATCATCAGGGTATTTCTTCCATCATCGGCAATGTACAGAGTATTGATTTTAACAACTCCACTTACGATTACCTTTCCATCGGTGACCTGAATTTCCTTAGATACAGCGATTGCGTTGCATTTTAATATTTCATCAATATCCGGAAATCCTTCGTCCAACTCAAAACTTTCTCTCACCATAGTCTCTGACTTGTTAGAACCTATGGTATCGCTGTAGGTCACCCTTTTTTTAAGAATCTGGGGATTGTCGACTCCTAAAATATCCTTTATAATTTCTACTCTTGAGGGCATATGGCTTTTACCGTTTAGGTTTACCACGGTCTTAACAGCTATTTTTCTTTCGTTCATGATGTTGAAATCAATATGCTCCACATCTGCATTCACATCGATATCCATATGGGACAATGTGTTAGGAATATCAATGTTTTGACGAAAGCCTGCGTTTGCATCCATAGAATAGACAGGGTATTCTCCACCCTCTGAAACATAAAGTATTTTGAAGCTTATAACGCCGTCAATGATTATTTTATCCTGTACGGCCTGTTTATCCTTTATATTCACCACCCCGTCTACGGATAATATCCTTGAAATATCCGGCTTTACGTCAGGAACAAGGATGTCTCCCTCCACCAGCACCTGAGAATTTCCTTCCCCGATTGTTTGATTCATCATTAACAAATCTCTGACTAACTCAATGGCCATATATTTTCCTCCTCCTCTTTTATACCTTCAATTTTTTATTGCGATTTAATATAAAATTTAAGAATATGTTTAATATTCTCTAGCCAAGCCAAGAAGTATATATATATCTATGCTTTTAAAATAAAAAAAAGAAGTGGGAAAAATAAATTTTCCACTTCTTTATCGGAAGGGTCACAGACCCTTCCCTACGCGGCTGTTATATGATCACAGACCCTTCCCTACACGACTGTCATATGGGCACAGAACCCCTTCCCTACGGTTATTTAATAAAAACCTCTGCTCATGTGTGCCATAGATTTAAATATCATATCAGCAGTTTCTGCCATGGTAGCATTGTCCTTTGGTCTGAAATTATTGTCCACTTCTGCTCTGACAAGATCTAAGCCCTTGGATATTGCCACAAAACCTATTAAATCCTTAGAAACACTTGCTTGATCCCTATAATCCAGCTTAAATATTTCCGAAGCCTTAGCTAAGTCATCATAATTCATGGCTTTGACCAGCATTACCGCCAATTGCTCTCTGGTAACTTTAGCATCTCCATTAAAGGCACCCGCTTTGTTATCAATGATTCCAAAACGGATAGCCTGTTGAATATATCTATAATCATCACTGTCTTCCCTCACATCAGAAAAGCTTATTTTGTCTTCTGCTTCATCCTTTGTTGCAAAGGGGAAATTGTTATGCATGCCTCTGGTCTTTACAAGCATCTTAACCGCATCTATCTTGGTGATGGCTTCATCGGGCTTAAAGCCGGCAGGCTCTACAATTCCCTGTTGAGCAAGAAGTTTCGCACTTCTTTCCACCCAATGGTCCTTTATAAGTGCATCAAAATCCCCAAAATCTAGATCCGGAAGTTCTTGGCCACTATAGTCAATCGGTTTGCCGGTTGTGGCATCCATCAACATATGCATGCCAAAGTGTGGCTTCTTTGGAAACACTCTGTAAATTATCTTTGTTTCAAATTCCGGATTTTGAAAGTCATTGGACTTATTGAAATTCATGTAAGCAAGCTCCATGGTATTAAAGCTCATCAATATATCCTCAGCCTGATTTTGTGTTATGACATTTTGTGGTGCCGGGAAGTTTACAGCCTCCTGCCAACGGCAAGTGAAGTGTTGAAGTTTTCCCGTTCTGTTATTAAAGCTTATACTGATTGAATTTTCGTCATACACCACGCCGTTTATTATTCTCGGAAAGTTGAAGAACAGCTCCATAGGAGGTATTTCTTTTCCGTCTACAATCTCGCTATGCATCATAAAGGTTTGGTCTGCTTTGATCTGATTAATTTTACCGGGATGATATTTTGCTATATACTCTATGGCTTTA
>JAGXRU010000230.1 GCA_018335765.1 Alkaliphilus sp. | reverse complement strand
TACATATATTTCTTAATAGCGTTCTTTAATCATGGAAAAAAGATGTGTGATTGTTGTATCACACATCTTTTTCTTCTTGCGATTTCCCCTCTTGTTTCATTAATAGTGCCTTAACTTTATCTCTGAAAATGACCATGCAATCATCGAAATCTGAATATCCTAAAACAATATCTTCTGCTAAGGCTCTACAGGAAGGTGAGCCACAAGCACTGCAATCCAAGTCGGGAAGCATTTCATAAGCTTTGTCAATTTCCTCCATTTTCTTCATAGCGATTAGAATATCATCATCTAATTTCAGTATGTTTTTAGGAGGGATAACTTCTTTTAAAGTAAAATCATTTAGCTTGTTCCGTAAAAGGATCTGCTTTTGTCTCATATATTTTTCGGAAAGACGCCTTATTCTATTGCGAGCTATGAAAGCGTTTTCTACATTCAAGGAACCACCTACACAGCCGTTGATACAAGCCAAACATTCAATGAACTCTATTCCTTCAATTTTTCCGTTTTCTATTTCATCTAATATAGTGATGACGTTTTCAATGCCATCCACACATAAATAGTTTTTTAATCCTAAGGAATAAGTTTCACCACCGGATCTAGCCCACCCTATGGCTTTGCCCGAATCATAAAATTCAAGACACTCTATATTTTTCTTTAAATTCTTTTTAATGCAGGGATATACAGCTTTAATAGAAATTACACCATCAACATTCGAATGACTGTTTCCCAAGGGCATTTTCACACTAGTAACTTTCGCTGGGCATGGGCTAATAAAAAAAACGCCTATATCCTCAGTGGCTAAACCTGTTTTCTCTATGGCTTTTTGTCGTGCTAATAATGCCGAAACTTCCATGGGAGATTCAATTGCTACTATGTGGTCTATTAAGCTTGGAAATCTAATTTGTATTAAACGTACAATAGCAGGACAGGAAGAAGATATTAACGGAAGTTTTTTAGGAGCTTTGAGGGTTTCACGTGTAAAGTGGGATACTATATCCGCGCCTCTTGAAGCTTCATAAACATCATCAAAACCTAAAAGTTTTAATGATGACAGAATTTTTCCAGGCTCATTAACATCATCGAATTGTCCAAGTAACGATGGTGCAGGTAAAGCAATCTTATACTTGAAGTTGTTTATATTATTGATAGGATCTGTAATACTATTTTTGGCATGTTGTGGACAAATACGGATACATTCACCGCAGTCAATGCAACGTTGATTGATAATTCTAGCTTTTCCATTTTTGACCCGTAGGGCCTCAGTAGGACATCTCTTAATACAGTTTGTGCATCCAATACATTTATCTTCGTCTAGTATAACGGAATGGAAGTACTCTTTCATGAATAAAACCTCCTAGTCACGCAGATTATTACTATATAATAAACCACAACTAACAAATAGTTTGTGAGGAGTTCCAAGCAAAACTATATTATTCGTCACCGCCATATCAATCATTTCCTGCGAGGGACGCTTATCTCTTACTAAAACCACAGTTTTTATATCCAGCATTTCAGCAGTTCTTACAACTTGAGGATTCACGAGTCCTGTTAACAAAAGTGAATTTTCTGATGGATTATTCACTAAAACATCGCTAAGCAAATCAGAAGCCATGCAATGCTCGAAAATCAAGTTGTAGTCAGGTTCACTTGTATAAACTACTGCTGATAATAGCTCGATAATTTCAGATAATTTCATTTGTTCACCTCCTACATAATGATTATACTACAATTATGTAATTATTAGAATATAATTAATGAAAGTAATATTTTTAGGATTATACAAAATTAGGTACAATAACAAAACTTTAATTTGACTAGACTATAGTAGTTTTGATACCATTATATAAATATGCAAATTTGTTATTTCGTAGGATATGGAAGGTGATAAAATGTTTAATTTATTGTCCTTAATATTCCGTTATTTTTTCATTCTAATTATTTATGCATTTATTTTTGGAATTATAAGAATGATTTATTTGGATATCAAAGCTATCAGCGAAGTGTCAGTAAGTAATACCCCATATTTAAAGCTTATTAACAGAAAGGATAGTCTGCCCTTTAAGATAAAAGAAGTCTATACTTTAGATGACACTATAACCATGGGCAGGAATAAAGACAATGATATAGTTATAGTGGATCCTTATGTTTCAAATCATCATGCCAAGATTATTCTAGATGAGAATTTTTATTTTCTAGAGGATTTCGATAGTGCCAATGGTACATATTTGAATGGCGACAAGCTTATGGACGCTATAAAACTCAGAAATGGAGATAGAATAAAGCTGGGGCAGGTTGAATTCTTGTTTGTTAGCAATGACTGATGAGGTGCAAGTATGTTTAAAAAATTATTTAGTTACAGGGTTCCACAAAATCTTATGGTTATAATGAACAGCATGGCAGTATTACTACTCTATCTATATAAGGACCGTTTAGATAGATTTGTTTTGATTTCTGGAATATTATTGATATTTATTATATATATGTCAAATTTTATATTACTGAAGGTTTCTAAAGGTGACCACTATATTTTTCTTATCATCTCCATGCTTGTTAGTATAGGAATTATTATGATATATCGGATTAATCCAATTTATGGATTCAGACAAATAATTTGGTTTAGTTTAGGTATCTTAAACTTCTTTCTATTTTATTTCTTGGTTCGCAGCATAAAACATTGGAACAAATGGCTTACCTTTTATGTAGTCTTATCCTTAGTGTTATTCTTGTCTACCTTAATATTTGGTGTAAGGATTAAAGGAGCGACCAATTGGATTAGAATTTACGGATACAGTTTTCAACCGGCAGAGATTATCAAGGTTTTATTTGTTTTTTTTCTAGCCTCATATTTTACAGGCTTTAGAAAAATTAAACCTGTAATTTTTCATGGCATTGTCTATGCGTACCTAGGTTTTTTGTTTCTTCAGAGGGATCTAGGCACAGCTATGCTGTTTTATTTTGTATTTACTACAATTTCTTATATTTATGAGGAAAATAGAAAATTGATCCTATACAATTTGAGTGGAGCTTTTATAATGGCAGGGTTAAGTTATTTGTTGGTAAACCATGTTCAAATAAGGGTACAAACCTGGATTAATCCATGGATATACATAGATAGCAAGGGATATCAAATCACTCAGTCATTGTTTGCCATAGCTAGTGGAGGATTTTTTGGTACAGGTATTGGTCTTGGACATCCAGAATATATTCCCGAGGTACATACGGATTTTATATTTTCAGCCATTTGCGAAGAAATGGGAATATTTGGTGGAATTGCAGTAATTATGCTATTCTTAATCTTTGTTTATAGAGGATTTAAGATTGCTTTACAGCAGAACAATAAATTTTTTAGAATTATTGCAATAGGAATTACTGCAATGTTTGGATTTCAAGCCTTTATCATTTTAGGTGGTGTAATGAAGGTTATTCCATTAACAGGAGTTACCCTACCATTTGTAAGCTATGGAGGAAGTTCTTTGGTTTCTAGTTTTGCTGCCCTAGGGATTTTGCAGGTGGCTTCTGAAGAGTTAGAATGGGAACAGGAGGAAAATCATGGATTTAGAATCCAAAAGGATAGTTAGGGTTTTGATTGTTCTAAGCACCATGTTAGTCGGTCTTGTTCTTTATCTTAGTTATTTTGAGGTATTTAAGGCAGATCAGATTGAATCACATAGTTTTAATAGGAGGCAATGGTTGAATGAGGAACTAGTGA
The DNA here is from genome assembly GCA_018335765.1 of Alkaliphilus sp. Classification (GTDB taxonomy): domain Bacteria; phylum Bacillota; class Clostridia; order Peptostreptococcales; family Thermotaleaceae; genus JAGXRU01. Next base: position 280 of record JAGXRU010000230.1, on the reverse strand, counting down.
TTAGAGGTTCCATAATTGATAGAAATGGTAAAATTCTTGCCTACAGTGAAAAGGTCGAGGATATCCAAAGTAGAATTTACAAATATGGGAGTTTGTATAGTCATATTATAGGCTATAGTCATAAAGAATATGGGAAATCTGGCATAGAAGCGTCTTATAATAAACTCCTGATTGATGATGAGTCAAATCCTATAAGAGTGATTACTGATAAAATTACAGGTACTAGAGACAAAGGTAATAATGTAATTCTTACAATTGATCATGAACTTCAGATTATGGC
>JAGXRU010000229.1 GCA_018335765.1 Alkaliphilus sp. | reverse complement strand
CTACTTCCACCACGTCTGCAATATCAACTTCCACACCCGCAGTTTCGAATTCTTTCAGATCGTTACTATCAATAGCATTGTCAGTTATTAACCTATTAACTTTGGATATGGGCGCGACCTTGACAAAAGCATGACTTCCTATCTTTGTGCTGTCACATAAAACAATAATTTCTGAAGCTATATCCAGCATCGCCTTTTTTACCTCTGCCTGATTAATGTCAGGTGTACTTATACCCTTCTTGACAGATATTCCATTAGTTGCCATAAAAGCCTTGTCTACATTTAATCCATCAAGAGCTCTTATTGCTATCGGACCTACCGCACAATGAAAATTTCTTCTGATATTGCCTCCTATCATAATAATATTTACACTAGAATTTTTTTCTAGATATCTTGCTAATTCAATATCATTAACAACAGCGGTAACGTCTTTTTTTTCCCAAAGAAGTTTTGCCAATTCCAAAGTAGTAGTTCCTGTATCTATAGCAATTGTATCTCCATCATCCACTAGACCTATCGCCAGTTTTGCTATGGCCAGCTTTTTTTCATAATTCTCAATCTCTTTTTGGTAATAATTGAGTTCAAAGCTAGTCTTAGAATTTCTGATAGCTCCTCCATGAGTTCTTGTTAACATACCTTCATTTTCTAATTCTCTCAAGTCATTACGAATAGTTGCTGGCGAAACATTGAAATATACACATAATTGAGGGACAACCAATTTTGTGTTTTCATGCAATAGCTCAATTATTCTTGTTTTTCTTTCTTCCGCAAACAATGGCACTATTCTTATCTTTTCTATTTCCATAATGCTTACTTCCTCCATCTAATTGTTTTTCAACCATAACCCTTTCATAGGCATTACCCATGTCACAGAAAATCTGATATCACTCTATACAAATTGTAGAAATGTATATTTTTAATTAAAAAATCCGGAGTTTGAAAACGTATTCCTTTTTGTGTGAAAATAGTAATCTTTACTTATTATTATTTAGGAAGTGTTATCGGTTTTTCTATTGCATATTGTTGTTTATTGTTATTATACATTGTATTTCAATAATATTCAACACTTATTTCTACTAATTATTATTGTTTATTATCTATTATGCGTTTTTTGCTTTCCGTTGGGCAAAACATAATATATCGCCTTCTCAACATTTCTTTCGTTTGCTAAGCAATGGTATTATTTGTAGCACGAGAAAAAGCTTATACTCAGATATCTACCTAAGTATAAGCTTCTAATTCAGTATTTAGTTTGCATCTTCTTTAGTCAATTTAAGTTTTCTTTATGCAACCACAACAGCACAAATATATTAATTAATACTCTACTCTACTGTAACGGACTTCGCCAAATTTTTTGGCTTATCTACATCACAGCCTCTAGCTATAGCGACATAATAGGCAAACAACTGCATCTGAATAACCGAAAGCATTGGTGTTAAAACATCTAATGTGTCTGGAATATAAATAACTTTATCCGCTGATTTTTCAATTTCTCGGTTTCCCGCTTTTGCTATCGCAACTACATATGCTCCTCTTGCCTTAACTTCTTTAATATTAGAAAGCATTTTATCAAAGAGTTGATCCTGAGTAATCAATGCGAAAACGAGTGTTCCTTCTTCAATTAAAGCAATGGTACCATGTTTAAATTCTCCTGCTGCAATTGCTTCAGAATGAATGTATGAAATTTCCTTTAATTTCAAAGAACCTTCTTTGGCTACGCAATCATCAATACCACGACCGGTATAAAAAACACTTTGATTATTAAATTGCTTATCTGCAAGTTCCTGAATAATTTGATCATTTTCAATTATTTCTTCTGCTTTTTGCGGTAACAGCTTCAATTCTTCAATTATTTCATTGCAATCTTCTTTCGAAATAGTACCTTTTTTACGACCCAAATCCAATGCGATCATATACATAGCCAACATTTGAGTAATGTATGCTTTTGTAGAAGCTACAGCGATTTCAGGTCCTGCCCATGTGTAGAAAACATTGTCTGCTTCTCTGGATATCCTGCTTCCAACTACATTTGTTATGGCCAATACCATTGCACCCTTACTTTTTGCTTCTCTCAATGCCGCCAGCGTATCTGCTGTCTCACCTGATTGACTAATGGCAATAAATAAAGTCTTGTCATCAACAAATGGATCACGATATCTGAATTCAGAAGCAATATCAAGCTCCGCAGGAATCCTTGCAAATTTTTCTATTGCATATCTCCCGACTAATCCTGCATAAGATGCCGTTCCACATGCTACAATTGTCACTTTGTTTATTTTTTCAAGTTCTTCTTTAGAGAGTTTAATTTCATTTAATTCAATTTCATTATTTTCATTGAGCCTTGGTGAGAGAGTATCTCTAATAGCTTTAGGTTGTTCGTGTATTTCCTTCATCATAAAATGTTGATATCCGCCTTTTTCAGCAGCTTCAATGTCCCATGTCACTTCGAAAACTTCCTTCTCAACCTTTTGACCCAATTCATTAAATATTTCAATATTATTTTCACTCAATATAGCCATTTCGTCATCTTCAAGGAAATATACTCTCCTTGTATGCTTTAGTATGGCAGGAATATCTGAAGCTATATAATTTTCGCCCTCACCAATTCCTACTACCAATGGGCTATCTTTTCTAACAGCAATTAGCTTGTCTGGACTGTTTTTACTGATTACGCCAATGGCATAAGCCCCTTCCATTTTTTGTACCGCACTTCGAATTGCTTCTACTAGGTCATTTTTATAGTAATAATCTATTAAGTGAGCAATTACTTCAGTATCTGTATCGGTTTTGAATATTTTCCCTTGGCTAATAAGCCACTCTTTCAGTTTCATGTAGTTCTCAATAATACCATTATGGACAACAGCTATATCTCCTGCATTGTTCGTATGGGGATGAGCATTAATATCATTTGGTTCGCCATGGGTTGCCCATCTCGTATGTCCTATTCCCAACGAGCCATTTATTTTTTCATTCTCAAGGTAATCCTCTAATACACTGAGTCTTCCTTTGAATTTTCTTATAGCTATAGCTCCCTCGTTATATACTGCTATCCCAGCTGAATCATATCCTCTATATTCTAACTTTTTCAGTCCATCTACCAGCAAAGGTGCAACTTGTTTCTTACCAATATAACCAACGATTCCACACATTTTTTAAAACTCCTCTCTAATTAAAAATCATATTTTCCTATTTTCTTTATGATATAAATTACTTTTCTTAAAATCAGTTTTCCTTAAAAAAGCAACAAAAACCCAAGCCTCTAAAATATTTTTAAAAAAATATCCACAGTCTTTTCACCTGAGTCCATTTGTCCTATCAATCACTTGACAGTTTTGTAGACTCGCTATCGGTGGTGAGTATCACCGCAGGGTATCCGCCGAAATTTCTCGATAAACCCTGTCCCTCGTCAACTTAACTCTTATTCCGATCAAAGCTAAGTTCTGGCGCTAGAGCATTAAGTTTTTAGTGTTCTCATATTCGTATAGGCATCACTCCTTTTCTACATGCTTTTTGAGGCTGCTTCCTCCTCTGACCCAATGTGAAGTTATTAATACAACATTAACTATCACTCAATTATTATATACTACTATCAATAAATTGACACTAGAATTCATAAAGAAAACTTAATTTATCTTATTTGCCAAAGTAAATGCAACTGAGAAGTCTCATTAACTACTTCCTAATTGCATTAACTATTTC
>JAGXRU010000228.1 GCA_018335765.1 Alkaliphilus sp. | reverse complement strand
CCTTTGATTGTGATGTTGTTGTAGCTGCAATCTTTTTATGATAGCAATTCGATTTCTTTAGGATAGCAATGCAGCCAACTCAATGGCATCAGAAATAACTCGAGCCATTTTCATCACAAGACTTAGCCTCACATTATGGATGGCATAACAATCTTCTTGATTTATTTTGTCTACTATACCGACAATAGAGATGTCCCCTACTCCAGGAAGTTTTTTACCAACACCTTTGCCTGGGTAGACAGGGCCATTTTTTATGTGAATATTCCCTATGTTATCTTCCGCTCCGATACAAGCATCTATAGCTATAATAAAGGCATTGGGATGAATTGTTTTTATATTAGAAATTGATTGTTCCAGATTAACCGCATGAATGGGTGCTTCCAATGTTCCATATAATGGAAGTCGGAAGCTGTTGTTTTGCAGAAAGGTACCAACCATAGGACCTAAGGCATCTCCTATACAACGATCTGTACCTATGCATATTATTACAGTTTTCTCCTGAATATTTTCACGAATAACTTCTGCCAGCAATTCAACTGAACCTTCACTTAAGAAGGGAATACGAATGCCGTTTGGGTATCTGTATGTATATTTTCTCAATGAAAAACACCCCCTAAATGAAATATATAAAGAGAGAGTCAAAATAATGATAAGTTTTGTATAATTGTTGATATCTTTCCAATAATATATATATCGAATTTTAAAAGGTGGGTTCAACATGACGAATGAAAAGAAAAACAATGTTTTTATATTGGTGGGTATTGCTATCATTACCGTTATGGGTATATTGAGCTTGATGCCCTTAGAGAATGATACCCTGCTTTCCAAGCTTGCATCAGATGATTTGCCCTTGGCTGATGTGGGAGGGAGAAATTCAGAAGATGGTTGGCGGATACATAATTCTAACGTTCCTGTTGAGGAGGTTAGTGAGTTTGTAGTAAATGATGAGGTTTTAGATTCCTTTATCAGGGTTTATACTATGGACATAAGCGGAAAAACCAGCATAAAACAGCTTAGCCCTTATGATAAAGAAGATGTTAGGCTGATTCTAGAAAATATGGGCAGTTATAATACCACAAGGTTAAAGGAAGTCCTGAAAAAAACTGAGAGATCAGAGGTTGCTCAAGGGGTTGAGATGGTATTGGATGAAAATTTGTTTTATTGGGATATGCATAGATTGGATGTCATATTGGGAATAGAGGCAGAATAAGTAGTAAAGGCGGACAGAGGTGTCCGCCTTTACTACAATCATGATTACTTTGTGAACAGGGGCAATATTTCATAGGTGACCTGATTTTCATTAACAGTAAACATCATGTACTTAAGTTGGTTGAAAACATCGATATCACTGTGTTGAGGATAATCCTTAAGTCCTACATAGCGGATTCCTTCATCTAAGACAACATCAAAATCCGTCTGACCTCCATGAAGTACCCAAACATCAGCGGATTTTGTTTCCTTTAACTTTTTAAGTGTATCCTTAAATAATTTTTCCTCTAGCTTATCAGTAAAGGAGAAGGCATTTGGGAGAATAACAAATACATTTCTTGCATCGGTATTCTCTAAGGTATTTATAAACCATGACCACTGGGCAAAGTTTGTTTCTCTTAATCCGCCCTTAGTATTGTCAAGCTGGATGAATAAGCTGTCTTTGTGCTGGGTGGCTCTATGTCCGCCATTGGCTTGTATGAGTGTAGTTTCTAATTGATTCTTCGCACTTGAGTCTAGGACACCTGCGAATACGCTGACACTCGTTTCGTTATTTGCTATTTGTGCCAGTTTTTGTACTGCTAAGTTGTCTAAAAGCGTGTCGATATTTGTCACCGCTCCATGTGCTGTAAAGCGGAAGGCTTGATCTCCATTTAGTTCAGCTTTGACTTCTCGAACATCTGTCAATTTTGTTGGGGCAGAAAGCTCGGGAATCGGTGCAGGATAGAAGGCTGTCAGGTCGTCAATATAAATGGAACCCTTTGATTTTATAGCTGGGTCTGTTTCTACAACATATATTCGTTCCAGCTTCAAGGGAGCCTGTAAGGTGGCAGGGACAGTAGCTTCTAAAAATTTCCATCCAGTCCAGTCAATAGCAGAGCTTAGGTCTAAAGCATGGGCTGTGCCGTCACTACCTACTATTTTAGCCCTAATCCAGTGGTTTCCGCTTTCCTCTCCATAGACCCACATTCCAAGCCTGCTCGGTCTTTGCGCAAAATGAAGACCTCCGTTTTGGAATACAATGTAAGCCGCTCTAGTGGCATCTGTGGCGGTAAAATCAAAGGATAATTTACCTGAAGATTTGCCGGATCTGCTCGTGGATGCCAGCTCGTAGCTTCCTGTTACCTCCGCCGGGAAAGCCAGAAAGGAAGCGTTAAGGGATTCAAAGCCATCAACGATATTTTCCTTTGTTCCTATTGCTATCGGCAAAGAAGCAGCTAATTTACCCAAGGATACATTTATGATACCCGCACCCGATTGTGAGGATGAAATGAAGTTGCCGGTTGCATCTACATTGCCGAGGTTTCTGGGTATTTGGAATTTGAGATCTCTTGTATCAATAACTGCCTTGTAGCCTTCACTGTCAATTCCTAATGCTTCAATCCTTCTTCTGCTGTTTGTTTCCATGATGAGCCTTGAAGGGTTTAAAGTCAATGCAGTAGGACTACCTAAAGCCCTTACTTCCATAGTGGCTGTCGCACCTTTATACTTTGCTGTTATGTTACCCTTGCCTGCAGTAGAAGGCTTAAACAGGTTGCCGGCAAAGCTTCCCCTAATTCCTGTTACTGACCACTTAACATCAGCATAATTTACGACCATGGGGTTGAAGTTTCGATCATAGGCTGTGAGGGTGATCGGTCTTGTGGTATTGACAAATACACTGTTATCAAAAGTCTTGAGGTTAATACCTCCTATGCTGTCGGTCTTTGGTGAAGTGTTTACGATACCAATACCATTCATGAGGCTTCTCTCTGATCCTCCCGAAAGATTATTTACAATTTGTCTGGAGGTGTCACCCTGTGGCCTTAGGATCATTTGTGTGGAGCCGCCTCCATCAAGGTTGATTGCTTCATAGGCTCC
>JAGXRU010000227.1 GCA_018335765.1 Alkaliphilus sp. | reverse complement strand
TTGGAGAATTAAATACGCCCCCAATGCAGACCCTCCCGGATATAAGCGATAAATCTCCCCAGGTATAGTTCTGACTGTTATAAGTTCATTACTCAAGTCAACATCAAGTACTTTAGCACAAGGAAATAATTTCATTAGCGTCCCTCCATTAACTCTTTTTGGAATTACAAACAATAAGCGGACATTTTTTTATCCGCTCATTGTCACTTTTATTAAATTATATTTAAAAAACGTATCCCGATATTAAAAATGATATTGCTGTTAATCCTGCCGCTAAAAATCCAAATGGCATTTGAGTAATTGAATGTTGGAAATTCTCACATCCGGAGGCAGATGCCGAGAGTATTGTGGCATCTGAATAAAAGCAAATATGACTTCCGAAAACTCCAGCTGACAAAACAGCAGCCACAGCAATGATAGGATCCGCACCTATTGCCGCTGATAACGGGATTACAATGGGTAATGCAATAACATACATTCCCCAGTTTGTGCCGGTTATGAACTCAGTTATTGTTAAAACGATAAAGAGGATAAATGGCAACAATTGAGGGGACATAAAAACCACAGCTTGTGCGATAACATAGTCTGTGAAGCCGATCTGTTTATTCACATCGGCAAAGGTAAATGCCAATACCATTAACAATAGTGGAAATAACATATTTTTTATACCTTTAACAGAGTAATCTGCAAAATCTTGTGCATTCATGATTTTTTGCGGTATGTATAAGAAGAACATGAATGCTAAGGTAGTAATAACTCCCTTCATCATATCTATTTCAAAATATATTGTTGAAGCAACAAGAAATATTATCGGCAAAAAGAAATTCCAAACATTTGCTCTCTCTGGTATTTCCATTTTTTCACCAGCTTTGATGTCTATTCTTTCAGATCCTGGAGGTGCCAGCACGCCTGTTTCTCTTGCTCTCTTTTCAGCCTTTTTCATTGGCCCAAACACAGGGATAACTCCTAAAATGACCAGCGGAACGATGAATACCGCAAACCATCCATAAAAGTTAAACGGTATCGTTTTTATAAAGTAGCTCATTCCTTCTCCAGCGGGGGCAAGTCCATTTTCCTCAAGTAAGGCCGCTACAAAAACAGCCCATGTTGATATTGGAACAAGTATACACACAGGAGCAGCAGTAGAGTTTACGACATAAGCCAGCATCTCCCTTGGTACTTTATGTTTATCGGTTACCGGAGCCATACAGGAACCCACTGTCAGAGAATTTAAATAGTCATCTATAAAAATCGCTACACCTAAAAGCCATGTCCATATTAGTGTGCTTTTTCGTGTCTTAGCTCTGCTAACCACCCATTCACCAAAGGCAAATGCTCCCCCTGCTTTTTCAATCAAAGCAATAATACTTCCCATCAGACCACAAACAATAAAGAGCCACGCCATCGTATCACCCATCAATACCCTCATCAGAGAGTCATTGAAGGCTGCAAAAAAGCCTCCTTTGTGGGCAATTATTAATCCCATCAAAGCTGACAAGGTTAACGCTTCAAGTATTCGTTTTGTAAAAAAAATATAAACAATTAGAAATAAAGCAGGAATTGTTGAAATAATACCCAATTCTTCTGGATTTTCGGGAAGAAATTGTACTGCAAAAAAAGTAACAACCATGACTATTAAAGCCCCTATAATCAATTTGGGGATCTTAAAGCCTCCTGTACCACCTTTCAATGAAGTTTGTTTTGTTGTATCACTCATACATATTCACCTCTCTCAAAATAATTTTACAAAAAGATAATTGCCTCCCTTCTTTAAATTCTAGTAAAAAACTATTGAATCAGCAGATAGTATAATGATCCCTGTATCCCCTAGGGTATACTTCCGTATAGTGCAAGAATTATACCACAAATGGGCATACTTGACCAATATGCCCAAAATCAGACAATATCTATTTTTAAAATTTAGTTACACATTCTATGCTAGAACTATACTAGAAGTTTTTTCCAAAATTTTATTTCTCTTTGATGCATTTTACCTAATTATTCTCAATATTGAGAATGTTAATAAATTGTTGATTCAAAGTCATTCCACTCACTCATTTAGCAGAATTCTCAAAATAGAAACTCAATTCTCATAATTGAGATAATTCTCGCCTTAGTCCTGCCCCACATTTCATACTTTTGCTGTTGCCACCAATTCCCACGTTGTACTGAACTCCGCTTCTACTTCAGTCAAGCTTTCATCCAGCTTCTGAACAATTTTGTCCATGGTCTCATAACTTAGTATTCCTGGAGGTTCTATCCTATTCGTCTTAGAACTGATTAGCGTTCCCCCAGTCATCACTCCACGCTTAAACAATCCCTTCGATACTGCCCATCCAATTTCTGATGTAGGATATTCCAATCCTATCAAGAAGCCTTTTCCTCTTACCTCCTTCAGTATAGGATGATCTTTTTGAAGCTCTCTCAATTTACCAATCAGATACTCACCCTTTTCTTTAATTTGTCCCGGCAAATCATTCTCAAGAGTGTATTTAATGGCTGCTATGGCTGCCGAACATGCAAGCGGGTTTCCACCAAAGGTAGGTGATCCCAATATCCAAGGATTATTGACAATATCATCAGTCCACAGATGTGGTCTAGCAATGATTCCTGTGATTGGCATGATTCCTCCACCAAAAGCCTTTCCGAATACCAAAATGTCCGGTGTCACGCCCTCCGCTTCGCAAGCCCACATGGTACCTGTTCTTCCCATTCCCGTTTGGATTTCATCAAATATAAGTACCACTTCATATTTGTCACAGATCTCTCTTAATCTTCTCAGGTAACCTTCAGGAGGTAAAATGATGCCCGCTTCGCCTTGAATAGGCTCTACTATCATACCAGCTACAGTTTCTCCAACGCTGATAAGGTTCTTAATAGCTACTTCAACAGCCTCAGCATTGCCATATTCAACATGCTGTACCGATTGTATCATTGGAAGATACGGCTTTCTGTAAGTTCCCTTTCCAGTCATGGATACTGCCCCTAGAGATTTTCCATGGAAAGCTCCAACTGTAGAAATGTAGTAATTCTTACCCGTTGCTAGTCTAGCTAACTTTAATGCCATTTCGTTTGCCTCTGCTCCTCCATTGCAAAAGAATGAATACGTAAGATCCCCGGGTGTACAAAGAGCCATTATCTTTGCCAGATATCCCCTAAGTGGATCTATCAGTTCTTGACTGTGAAGGGCATAACGGCTTAATTGAGCCTGAACATATTTTAGTATTTCAGGATTTCTGTGACCACAGGTATAAATCCCAAATCCACCTAAACAGTCAATGAATTCATTTCCGTATAAGTCCTTAAATGATTCCATAGAATCTTCCCATTCTACGAACGCTTCGTTAGTAGATACTGATTTTCTATAGGCAAGCCACCCAGGATTTACATGATGATTAAAATTGTATATGGAATCTCGTACAATTTGATCCTTTTCATCCTTCGTTAATTCATCATTTAATATAAAGCCACATATCTTTTGAGCTTCTTCTAATGCTGCCATCTTGTTTAGTTCCATCTTTATTCCTCCCCATATTGCATACTTGATTCTATTTAAATGCAAATATCATGCCGTTTGTAGCGAGGAACGAAAAAATAAAACTATTCACAATTGAATAGTTTTATCTTTTTTCAAACTTTACCCCAACTTATATTCCGCTAATTTTCTATATAGAGTAGCCCGGCTGATATCAAGATCATTAGCGATAGCAAGTTTTCCTTCTGGAGAATCTCCGTGTTCCGCTAATTTTTTCAAAAGTATATCTCTTTCTAATTTCTTTACTTGATCCTGCAAAGTAAGATTGTCATCGATTGTTTTAGCGGGATTATAAAAACTTCTTACCTTAGGAGGAACTGCTTCTATCAGTATTTCATCACCATAGGTCATATTAACCCCATATTCAACAGCATTTTCAAGCTCCCTTACATTTCCCGGCCAATCATAGTTACAGAAGATCCCATAAACATAGTTAGAAAAATCTATTATGTTTTTACTCATAAAAATGTTGTACTTCTCCAGAAAATGCTTCATTAACACTGGAATATCATTTATTCTTTCTCTAAGAGGAGGAATTTTTAATGGAATTACACTTAATCTATAATACAAATCTTCCCTAAAGGTTTTCTTGCTGATCATTTCCTCTAAATCTCTATTAGTAGCTGCTATCACCCTGACATCAACTGTTATTGTGTTATTTCCGCCCACCCTTTCAAACCTTTTATTCTGCAGTACATGCAGTAGTTTAACTTGTAAATGCAGGGGAAGCTCCCCTATCTCATCAAGAAAAATCGTTCCTCCGTCTGCCAGTTGGAATTTACCCTGTTTTCCTTTTTCCCCAGCGCCTGTAAAGGCTCCCTTTTCATATCCAAATAATTCAGTTTCCAATAAATTTTCAGGGATCGCTCCACAATTTACTGTTATAAAGGGGCCCTTTTGCCTTAAGCTCGCAAAGTGTATAGCCCTAGCAAACAATTCCTTCCCGGTACCACTTTCTCCTGTAATCATCACTGTGGAATTGCCTTTCGCCACCCTCAAAGCTTGATTTTTTGATTTCACAAATGCCTCACTGTCTCCAATTATGTCATGAAAGGTGTACTTAATATTTCTTTGGTTCATATTATAGACCAGCTTATGAGCTTCCAGAATATCACGAAAAGAAATAACAACCCCAGTGGTCTCAGCATTATTTATTATTGGCTTGGCTGTTACTATAAAATGAAAACTCCTTTGTCCGTGTTTAAATATCTCCTCTTGTTCTGTATACCCCTCTCCCTTATCAAGAACATTCAAAGCAGGAGTTCTGGGCATAAATAGCGATATATGACTCCCGACTAATTCTACTCTGGTTGTTTTGAGTAGAATTTCCGAATTAGAATTACAATAGGTTACATATCCTTTTTTATCAATTGCAAGCATACCCTCATGTATGGTCTCAAGAATGGTTATTATTTCGTTTTTCTGATTTTCTATTTTCTGAAAAACTTTGAATTCCGATGCTTTTGCTCCAAGTAAATCTGCCATGCGTTCAATGAACATCACCATATTACTTTGGTTTTTTATTAAATAATC
>JAGXRU010000226.1 GCA_018335765.1 Alkaliphilus sp. | reverse complement strand
GAATTTTTCTACATCTGCGATAGGAACAGCACCAGCACCAGAATCGTCTATGACGAGAGCTTTCACCTTTTTGGAACCCAATACTGCACCTAAACCACCACGACCAGCACTACGCATATTGCCATCGGGATCTTTGAAAGAAATATTAGCGGAAGGTAGACGGTACTCGCCTGCTGGACCAGCAAGGGCTATGCCAACCTTTTGACCATATTTTTCGCTCAAAACTTCAATAGCCTTGTAGTTACCAGAGCTTCCAAGAATTTCAGGTGGAGCATCATCAAAAGTTACACCATTCATATCAATCTTAATTATATAAAATTTGTCACCTTCGGGCATTCCTTCGATAACTAAAGCTTTAATGCCCATTCTAGCCATTTTTTGTGAAAAAGAACCACCGGCATTACTTTCTTTGATTGTACCTGTTAGTGGACTCTTGGCTCCGACGGAAATACGTCCGGAATTGGGAGCAGAGGTACCGCTTAATAAACCAGGGGCAAAAATTATTTTGTTGTTTTTGCCTAAAGCATGGCAGGTAGGCTTAACTTCATCAGCTACAAAGTTAGAAGTAAGGGCACGACCTCCAAGTCCTAAATATTTTGCAGGAACATCTTCGGTAGTAACTTGCTTTGTTGTCATATCCACTCTTATAAACTTATTCATAAACTGCCTCCTCTAATAATATTTTATTCTTTTATTTGGATTCTTTTATTCAGTTGGATTCTTTTATTCAGTTGGATTCTTTTATTCAGATAGTTGAGAAATAACATTGCAATTTCTATGCCAGCTACTAGGGTGGAATTTTTGCTAGGTGAGAGTATTGAAAAATAACACATTTCATCTGACAAGATCAATGTCGGAGAGATGCATCATAAAAATTGTTCGGAAACGGAACGCTGATGCGATTAATGCATGTTCCTATTTGATACAATGCATCGTTTCGATCCATGATTATCAGGGAAAGTTTTTATATTAATTTTTGTGTGATTATGGTTGACAATCGAACTTTTTTGATATATCCTAAAAATACAAATGAATACATGTTAGGTGAGGCTCCTGCAAAGATATATGCTGCTGCCCAGAAAAATCGAGAGATTCCAATGGGTCAACAAGAATGATCGTGAAGGTCATTTTTAACGTAGCTGACGAAAGTCAAAGCTTTTCAGTGCTAAAGCTCAACGTTAAAGAATACTATTTTCTCTACTGTTGGGTAGAGATTTTTTTGTTTAGAAAGGTGGTGGTGGTCATGGACTCTAGTCCCTTACCCGGTCATAGTAAAAATAATTATAAATGCATAGAGATCCATGGCTACCATTTTTTGTCATGGGCTCTTATAAGGAGGGCTTAATGTGAATGAAAGAATTGTTGAATTAATTAAGGAAAAGAGATTCAAAGAAGTAAGAACTGAAATTTTGGAATTAAACACAGTAAATATTGCGGATATTTTGGAAGAACTAGAAATAGGCGAGGCACTTGTTGTATTTAGAATGCTGCCTAAGGATGTATCAGTTGAAGTGTTTGCATATCTTTCTAATGAACAACAAATGAATATCATCAATTCCATAACAGACAAAGAAATCAAACATATTATGAATGAGTTGTATTTTGATGATATGATAGATTTCATCGAAGATTTACCTGCTAATATTGTTAAAAAAATCTTGATGAACACGAAAGAGGAAGAAAGAGTTCTAATCAACCAATTTTTAAATTATCCAGATAATTCTGCTGGCAGCCTTATGACTATTGAATATGTAGACCTTAAAAAAAATATGACTGTACAGCATGCGATTGATCATATAAAGAAGACGGGAATTGAAAAAGAAACAATATATACCTGTTATGTTACAGATAGCAATAGAAAACTGGAAGGGATTGTTTCCCTAAGAAAACTCGTCATAAGCGATTCTAATAATACTATAGAAGAATTAATGAGCAAGGATCCTGTTTATGTGAATACCCATGATGATCAGGAAATGGTTGCACAATTGTTTAAGAAATATGACTTTATAGCTATTCCGGTATTAGATAGGGAAGAGAGATTGTTAGGAATCATAACCGTAGATGATATCGTCGATGTTATTGAACAAGAAAACACTGAGGATTTCCAAAAAATGGCTGGAATCGAGCCGTCAGAAGCAGAGTATCTAAGCACAAATATTTTCAAGCTTGCTAAGAACCGCATTACCTGGCTCATGATATTGATGATTTCAGCTACCTTTACAGGACGAATTATCCAACGATTTGATGATGTGATCCAAGCTGTAGTAGTACTAGCTTCATTTATTCCTATGCTGATGGATACAGGCGGGAATGCTGGTTCGCAATCTTCTACATTGATAATAAGGGGATTGGCGTTGGGTGAAATAAAGTCAAAGGACATCTTTAAGGTTGTGGTTAGAGAGTTCGCTGTTAGTATAGTGGTGGGTATCGTATTGGCAGGAATTAATTTTATAAGAATTTTTTACTTTGAAAAAACAGATTTGGGGATATCAATTACTGTGACAATTACGTTATTCATTACGGTAGTGATGGCTAAGGTCATAGGGGGGATGTTGCCTATAATAGCTAGAAAATTGAAGGTGGACCCAGCTATAATGGCAAGTCCGTTAATAACAACTATAGTGGATGCAGGGGCTCTGATTATTTATTTTTCCTTAGCATCTTGGATTTTAGGCTTGTAAGTTTTTTGTTTGTGAAATGATATTTGACTAAATATTTCTGAAAACGGTAAACCAAAGTAGAAAATCATGAAATTAAAATTTATTGTTATATGTTGTATTCTGATAATGGGTATATTTTCAGCATGCTCTAAGGACGGAAACATCAATAATTCAGCAAACAATACAGAAGATATTATCGTTGAAATAAGCACCTGTGAAGCTAAAACCTTGGTAGATACGAATCAAGATTTAATCATTGTAGATGTAAGGACTAGGGAAGAATACGAACAAGGACATATCAAGGGTGCAATTTTAGTTCCTTATGATAAAATAGCTGAGAGCAGGGAAAATATTGAAAAATTTACCGATAAGCCAATTCTAATATATTGTAGAACGGGCAGAAGAAGTGCTATATCAATAGAAGCTTTAAGAGAATATGGGTTTTCTAAAATTTATCATATGGGTGAAGGCATTTCTAAAATTTGCGAAAATGTTGACGACTTTCAAGATGTGCTGACAAGATAAATACACCATTAAAAAACAAGCAAGAGTCGAGTTTTTCGAACCTGCTTGTTTTTTAAATACTTATTTTCTAAAAGAAATTTCTTTTAAAATGGCATTTTTATTTCGTTCTTTAACTCGTTCAATGGACCATTCATTTTGAAATAATAAAGCTGGATGTCCATCCTCATCTTCAACAATCAATGTATCCATGGTAATATTAAAGGTATTTTTATCAAAATTATTCATCACAATCCAACGGATATAGCGGTAAGAGAGTCTTTCCATAACAATATCAACACCGTACTCATTCTTGAGCCGATATTCTAAAACTTCGAATTGAAGTGCTCCTACAACCCCAACAATAAGTTCTTCTACACCGATATTAGGTCTTCTATAAACCTGTATTGCACCCTCTTCTGCTAATTGAGTGATTCCTTTAATAAATTGTTTTCGCTTAAGGGAATTTTTCGTAAATATTTTCGAGAAATGTTCAGGAGCAAATAGTGGGATTCCTTCATATTGTAATTTGGACTGGTCTTGACACAAAGTATCACCTATTTTAAATATGCCAGGATCATGGATTCCAATAATATCACCCGGATAAGCTGTTTCTACAATAACACGCTCTTGTGCTAAAAACTGCTGAGGCTGTGCTAATCTCACCTTCTTATTTTCTTGCACATGATTTACAGTCATACCCTTTTCGAATTTTCCGGAGCAAATTCTTAAAAATGCAATTCTGTCACGATGGGTGGGATTCATATTTGCTTGAATCTTAAAGATAAAACCAGAAAAATTATTTGTGTCAGGACTGATCTGACCTAAATTACTCAGGCGAGGCCTTGGGGGTGTGGTAATGCTCAAAAAAGATTCTAAAAATGGTTCCACACCAAAATTTGTTAAGGCACTTCCAAAGTATACTGGAGTTAAATTTCCATTTAAAATTTGATTTAGATCAAATTTATCCCCTGCCAGGTCCAATAGGCTAATATCATTCATAAGATGATTATGCAGTTCTTCACCAAGAATCTTTCTAAATTTTTCGTCAGTAATATCACCTCTGACTGCTTTAGCCATGGACTGGCCATGGTTGCCATCATCAAATAATTCAATCTGTTTTTTTGTTCGGTTGAAAACACCTTTGAAATCTCTATCAGTGCCGATGGGCCAATTCATAGGATAGGAACGGATTCCTAGGACGTTTTCAATTTCTTCTAATAGTTCAAAAGGATCTTTTCCAGCTCGATCTAATTTGTTGATAAAGGTGAAAATAGGAATTCCCCTCATTTTGCAAACATGAAAAAGTTTTTTTGTCTGATCTTCCACCCCTTTAGAGCAATCAATAACCATAACAGCACTGTCTGCGGCCATCAAGGTCCTATAAGTGTCCTCGCTAAAATCCTG
>JAGXRU010000225.1 GCA_018335765.1 Alkaliphilus sp. | reverse complement strand
GTTTTTCCACCACTCCCCTCAATACTCTCGTCAATTCCAATATTTCTTTCTGCAGCGATGCAATATCTCCTCTAGTGGCAGGAGAGTCATATTGTGTATAGAATTCTTGCAACTTTTCAGACCCTACACTCCCTGAAGAATATGTATTGCTTCCCGCTATAACCTTGGCTTTATTAATATGCTGCTGCACCGTTCTGAGTCGTTGGAGGCATAACACCTCCTGCCCATTATGAAGTCGTATCAAAGTATTGCCTTCCTTCTCAACAACCTCTTTTATTGTATTGAAATTGATGTACCCATAGGCACCGTCCTTCTCAAACATAGGCTTTCTCATCTTCAATGGAATCATAAGCAATTTGCTGTTTATCAATATTGGCACACACAGACTCTGATGAATCATTTGTCCATATTTTTTTCTGCACAGCTCTATCTGTATGGTATAGTATTGACACAAGGTTCTCAAAACTGTCTTGATAGTCCGATTGTCAATGTAAATATTCCCATCCTCTGCAATGATTTTGGTTGCATTTCCTGCTGTTGCTTGATAGATAGGGATCATACAGCTTATCCCTCCCTCAATGATATCTTCAATTTTGACCATTTTTTCACCTCTTTTGCTTGTTCTCCGAACGTATGTTCGTATGTATTTCATTATATCTCTTTTGATTTGCAATGTCCATACCCACACTATTAGAAAAGGGCTAACATATATGTATGTCAACCCTTTTTAATTATTTAATACTGGCTATCACCCTTGACAGCTCATGTATGCTTAAGCTTAGACTTTCCAACTTGCTTTCAATCCTTACCAATAGGTAGACTGAAACAGCAATGGGAAACCCAAGATTGGCAACATTGACAATCAACTCTTCCAAATTAGGCACCTCCTATTTCAATAAATTTACTGCAATCCGCAGAGGGAAATTCATTTTATTTATTAAAACGGGCTCGGAGAACCTCCGAACCCATCCTGTTTATTCAAGCATTTCTTCTATTGCGGTTGTGACAATCCTTGCTGACTCAATTCCTACCAACTCACCACCACTGGTATCGAAAATATTTTTGTTTATAATATTTTCCATAGCGGTCTGAACATCAAGCTGAGTCACTTCATCTCTGACATCGTCTAATGTTATTTTGCTGGTTCGTCCTAATTCATTGTTAAATACCATCTCAAGCCTTCTAATACCCATCTCCATCCCTCCTTTCATTCATATTCTTTCATTCATATCCGGAGAATGAATTCTCCGCTACACTGCCACAATTTCCTTTTGATCAAGTCTTTCCACATTAAGAGCCGCATTCTTTTGCAACCCTATCAAAGTCGACGCCACTTCAAAAATATCTTCATCTGTAGCTGTAGGCTTGATATTGGAATAGGTTCTAGAGCTTTTGACATCTCTTCCAGTACCATCAACTCCTTTACTAACTGTAATCTTCAACTTCGAATCTTTCAATTGTACACTCACTGGCATTCTGTTCACCTCCCTTCATTTAATAGATGTAATAGATGCATATTTTGGAACCGGTTCCCCAACTACCATGGTATATCTGTATTGTATATTAATAGTCCAAAAAATGAAAAAATCGACCTGTATTTAGGTCGACGTTTCGGTTGTGGTGATATGTTTTAACAATGCAAGGTTTTGAAGAATTATTATGCGCAGTTGGAGCAAGTAATGCTTCTACTTTTGCAAACTACCTGTCTGCATATTTTATAAGCAGGAGATAAGTGCCGCCAAGCTTCGAAACAAGTGCAACTACTCTCCGAATACTTCTTTTCTCAAGATTTCAGCCTTGTCTGTTCTTTCCCAAGAAAGGTCAATATCTGTTCTTCCAAAATGTCCGTAGGCTGCACACTGTCTGTAAATTGGTCTTCGCAAGTCCAAATCTCTGATAATAGCTGCAGGTCTTAGGTCAAAATGCTTCTGCACAAGTGCTTCCAATACTTCTTCTCCAACCTTTCCGGTTCCAAAGGTCTCAATCAATATAGAAACAGGCTGTGCAACACCAATGGCATAAGCGAGCTCGATTTCGCATTTGTCTGCAAGACCGGCCGCCACAATATTCTTAGCAACATATCTTGCCGCATAAGCAGCTGAACGGTCGACTTTTGTAGGATCTTTTCCGGAGAAAGCACCTCCGCCATGTCTTGCATATCCCCCATAGGTGTCGACGATAATCTTTCTGCCGGTCAATCCTGCGTCCCCTTGAGGCCCTCCGATAACAAATCTGCCAGTTGGATTAATAAAATACTTGGTTTTATCATCTAAAAGGTTAGCAGGCACAACCTTGCGAATCACATGCTCTAACATATCTTTTTCAATTTCTGCATGAGTTGCTTCAGGGCTGTGTTGCGTGGATATTACTATGGTATCGACTCTTACAGGCTTGTCATCCAAATATTCCACTGTAACCTGAGTTTTTCCGTCGGGTCTGATATAATCTAAAGTACCATTTTTTCTGACTTCCGCTAATCTTCTTGCCAGCTTATGAGCCAATGAAATAGGCAATGGCATTAATTCCGGTGTTTCATTGCAGGCATACCCAAACATGATTCCCTGATCTCCCGCACCAATGTCCTCAATTTTATCATATGTGCCACCTTGCTTATGCTCAAGGGATTCATCAACTCCCATGGCTATGTCAGATGACTGCTCATCTATGGCTGTCAGCACAGCACAGGTATCTGAGTCAAAACCATATTTAGCTCTTGTATAGCCTATTTCTTCTATGGTTTTTCTCACGATTTTTGGAATATCCACATAGCATTTTGTTGTGATTTCTCCGGCCACTAAAACAAGACCTGTTGTAACAGAGGTTTCTGCGGCAACACGAGCTTGAGGATCTTCTCTGAAAATAGCGTCTAATATGGCATCTGAAATTTGGTCACAGATTTTATCTGGGTGACCTTCTGTAACTGACTCCGAAGTAAATAATCTTTTTTTTGTCATTGGTTTTCCTCCTAAAAATAACATTAATAATATGTTTTTTATTTTACCCTAAAAACAATTAAAAAACCTCTTAATCGCAAGAAGAAGAGGTTTTATTATATCGCCCTCATCTTCCAGAATTTTATCCTGCAGGATTTAGCACCGTGTTCAATACCGGTTGCCGAGCTTCATAGGGCCTTGTCCCTCCGCCACTCTTGATAAGGCATCAAGATTTCTATTCAATTTCAACAGAATTCATGTTATCACACACAAAAAAATATGTCAATACAAAATACTCAAAATTCCACGACATTTGAACTCTATTTAGATCGCTCCTTAAAAATTCTACATCTAAACTGCAACCGACATTTTTTGTGTCTGAAATTTCCATCTCCGCTACAAAAAATGTATCTACTCCCAAAGTCTTTTCGCTTTTTCCTCTAATTCCTCCCACCGTACATTGGTATTCTTCTTATCCAACTCTATATTGAGCTTCAACGAATCTCCTTCTTTTGCCCCCTGAGGAAGCAAGGTGCTGGGCAGTTGAAACGTTCCCATTTCCCACTCAATCACCACAACTTGACCTTCTATACGGTCTATTATGAACATAATTTATTTCCCCTCCTTCAGCAACTCTATCTCCTTACCATCGCTTTTTAGTATGATTGTTCCATCCAAATCTGTTCTAAATACCTTTGCTCCACTATTTTCCAACCTCTCCAACACTTCTACGTGAGGATGCCCATAACTGTTATCCTCACCCAAAGAGATAACAGCATAAACAGGTTTGACAGCATCCAAAAATTCTTTTGAAGTTGAACTGGAACTCCCATGGTGACCCACCTTCAAAACCTTGGCACTTAGCAACTCCGGAGGATGTTCTGAGATCATTTCATTTTCCGAAAGAGTTTCGGCATCTCCTGTAAATAAATAAGCATGATCTCCATACTGCAGTCTTAGCACACCGCTGTAATTGTTTAAATCCTCATATCCTTCGGAAACCGGAGCCAAAAACATCGCATCCCCAAAACTAATCGGTATTCTGACACCGCTGGCTATGCTTTTGATCCTTAAGCCTTTTCTTTCAATAGCATCCAATACATCCTCAAAGGTCTTTGTGGTATGGGTTACTCTTGGCATATACACATTTTGCACGTTAAATTTGTCGATTACCTTATCTAATCCCCCTATATGATCTTCATGTGGATGAGTTGCAACAACAGCAGTAAATGATTTTACTCCTTGCTTTTGTATGTATGAAAGCAAATTGTCTGTATTGCTATTTGTTCCCGCATCAATCAACAGATTTTCGCCGTTAGGTCCTATGATCAGAATGGCATCTCCCTGCCCAACATCTATAAAATGGATCTCCAATGAATCTTCACTGTTTTCCACCGGCAAAACTTCAAGATTTCCGCAACCCATCATAAATATTGATGCAATAATTATGATTAGCATAATTTTAAAATTCTTAATAATAAAAAACCCCCTTATGAATTTCTGTATATTATCATTATATGGCAAAATTTGCATTGTATAAAGATATTTCTTTCAATCCTCTGGCTTATTAGTTCACATAACATCGTTTCCATAATATGGAATGCATCGCCAATTTATCTTCATAGTTTACATAATATGTAATTCATAGAAATAATTCTCATATGATCTCTCTCTGTAACAGTATCTTAATAATTCATCGCTTGCCATCTCAGTTATAATTAATAACAAGGATGATAAAACATTATCCTGATACCCGTAACTTTTCAGACTTCATCTTCGTCTAAAAAGTTAAATTCATATGTGCTTGTCAAAAGAAAGGAGCAAATATCGTGAAAAATACTCAAAAGTGGATTGTTTCAATGATAATATGCAGTTTGCTTTCCTTGTCCTTCAT
>JAGXRU010000224.1 GCA_018335765.1 Alkaliphilus sp. | reverse complement strand
ACAAATTTTACCTGCGAAACTCCATGATGTAGAAATCTTTCAATATCGATTCTAACTCGATCTAGACTAAAATATCTTACACCTTTTATAGTTGATGAGAGACAATATGTACAGTTAAATGGACACCCTCTAGAGCTTTCATAATATATTATTTTATTATTAAATTTCTCTAAATTCCCTTGATATGGTGTCGGAATTAAATTCATTTGGTTTATCAGTTCTCTTTCTTGGTTTTTAACAACCTGCCCTCCGAACCTATGCACTATTCCAGGGATCTTCGAAATATCTCCTTTGTCATTAACAAGCCCTCTGAGAAGCTCCCTTAAAGTTATTTCACCTTCTCCGACAACTATATAATCTACAAAAGAATATTTTTCCATCAACTCTTTTGAATCAAAACTCACCTCGGGCCCTCCAAGAATATTTATTTGTTGAGGACACACCTTTTTTAGATTGTTTATTATGTTAATAGTACTGGTAACATTCCAAATATAACAAGAAAAACAAACAACATCATATTTTCCTTTATATATTTCCCCTAAAATAAAATCTTCATCATGATTTATGGTGTATTCTTCAACCCTTATATCATCGAATTCTTCTCTGCAATAATAATATAGATATTCTAGAGAAAGTGCCGTATGAATATATTTTGAATTCAATGTGGTCAATAAAATTTTCATGAGTTATCCCTTCTTTGTCAGCTATTAACTTGTGTTTTTTCAAATACAAGTTTTTAATCTTCTATATTATAACATAATGTCCTTCCTAAATAAATTGAGGTAGAGCAAGCTCTACTCCCTATATCCTTTGATTTTCAAAAAACGTATTCTTTTAAAATTATAGTTAGATACTGGATATCTCAACCTATCTATTGTGTGAGCAGCTATTAAAATCTTATCTAGTGTTCTTTCCCCTGGCAGAATATCGATAACCACTGGCGAATGATCAAACCGATCATCCCATCCAAAATTTAATTGAATAATATCTCCCGATTGAATTCCATTGATATCTGTTTCAACAGCCACAGGACCCTTCGACTTATTATTGACTAAAAATTCATATAAATATTTGACACTCGTCCAAGCTGGGGCTCTATCATTTAAGTTATTGTAATACCATCCATATTTTTGATAATTCATAGGACATCCGCCTGCATGAATAACCTGCGAAGCATAATTTGTACAATCTCCACCCATTTCTTGAAAATCTGCATATCTAGGATTGCGAAGCAAAGCCCATTTATTCGCATAAGCAACAGCATTTTCTCTATCATAGGCAATTAATCCTACTATTGGATTGTTCATAAGAATCAACTCTTTTTTTACTAGATTATGCTATAATGAAAAAATAGTTCGAAAAACAGAAATAAAAACAACAAAATCAAGATATATTAAAACCTTGCGGAAATTATCTTTTTTTGAAGGTTTTAGTATTTTTTTATCGAATAATTACATACAGACTTATTAGAAGAGGTGGTAATAATGGAAGTCTTTGATCGCATATCCATTGAAGAAGTATCAAAAAAAGACATGCTCATGATTCTTAAAGCACTTGAATATACAGGTGAAAATGCCCGTATCCCAGCGTTTTTTAGTCTCAAAAACAGTCTGCTTAAACAACTTTGTGCACTGGCAGAAAGCACCGAAGATGAATTTCTTGAATATCTGGAAAAATAAAGTCAGTAGAAATCCTACTGACTTTATTTTATTCTTAATTTTCTTACATTCTTTCAGGAGCAGCCACCCCAAGCAATCTTAAACCATTATTTATAGTTTGCTTCGCTGCATATACAAGGGATAACCTGGATTTTTGCAATTTTCCATCTTTTACAATTATCGGAGAATCATGATAAAATTTATTGAATGCTTGTGCCACATCCACAATATATCTAGTTATTACAGAAGGTTCATATTTCCTTCCCGCTTCTTCCACTACCATTGGAAACTGGTAGATCAACCTAATCAAATCCATAGCGTCCTCATTTGCAAGGAGACTATAATCAATTTCTCCTTCAAGAGCAACTTCCGCTTTTCTTAAAATGCTACAAGCTCTGGCATGAGTATATTGTACATAAGGTCCTGTTTCTCCATCAAAGTTTAAAGTTCTATCCCATGAGAAAACATAATCTTTAATTCTACTATTAGATAGTTCCTGAAACACCACAGCGCCAATCCCCACCTGCTGTGCCACCTCATCAATGTTATCTAAATTATTATTTTTTTGAATTATAATCTCCTTTGTAGTTTCTACAGCCTTTTTAAGAACATCTTCCAAAAATACAACCCTGCCTTTTCTAGTCGACATAGTACCGTCCTCAAGACTGACCATCCCAAACGGTACATGAATGCAATCTTTAGCCCATTCATTCCCCATTAACTCAACGATCTTTATCCATTGTTGAAAATGAAGATTTTGCTGAGATCCAACAACATATATATTCTTGCAGAAATCATAATGGTCTTTTCTATAAATGGCTGCCGCTATATCACGGGTAATATATAAAGTGGAGCCATCACTCTTTCTTATGAGTGCCGGAGGAAGTCCATAGGGTTCAAGATCCACTATGTCAGCCCCCATTGATTCCTTCAATAATCGTTTTTCTTCCATTGCCCTTATAACTAAGGGCATTTTATCTGAATAGAAACTCTCCCCAGCATAGGAATCAAATGATATATCCAGCATAACATATACCCTGTTGAATTCATTAAGGCTTACATCTCTAATCCATTTCCAAAGTCTTAAAGCTTCTTCATCTTCATCTTCAAGCCTTTTAAACCACATCCTCGCCTCATCATCTAACGAAGAATTATTCTCTACTTCCTCATGAAACTTAATGTATAATTTTAGCAGAGATGGTATAGGATCTGCTTCAACCTCTTTTTCATTTCCCCAGTTCTTAAAAGCAACTATCAGCTTGCCAAATTGGGTGCCGTAATCTCCTAAATGATTGATCGTAACTGTATCATAACCCAAAAAATCATATATCTTATTGATTGAATTGCCTATAACAGTAGTTCTTATATGTCCAATATGAAATGGTTTTGCTATGTTAGGAGACGAAAATTCCACCAACACTTTTTTATTTTTCCCTATGTCAGACGAACCGTATTGTCCTTTCCTGATCATTACTTCATTTAT
>JAGXRU010000223.1 GCA_018335765.1 Alkaliphilus sp. | reverse complement strand
CTGCCACTATCGTTCTTAATAGGTTCAGATTTTCTCTAGTCAATACTTCCTTCGAAACCATAGATACTGCGATCCAATAATATTTTTCCCCGCCTTGCGTATTCTCAAATGTTTCTGTATCATTTGAATATATTTTTTTAAATGCTATAGCCCCCTCTTGTGAGGCAAATGTTCCTGAGTTTTTACTCATTATTTGTTTCCATTCCTCCGGATAGTAGTGGGCAAAGCTCACCGACTCCCTCCCAGGGTACATAAAAGCCCATTCCACATCTGTTGTAGTCCCTTTTAACCAATATCCCCGAGGGTCGAGAAGCATCAGATCTTTGTTTTTGTCTATATTGTCAAACAAACTGATATCCTGCAAAATGATATCCGCATTAAAATTGAACACTATAATGCCCATTTTTTCACCGGCTTCATTGGTAAATGGTATCCCGCCTCTGAATGTCGGCATATGGGGGTATACAATTCGACCGTTGGAAACGGCAAGGTCCATTTCCGAAATATAAACCTCTCCCGAATTAAGTTTGATTGTTTCCTTAAAGTAAAGCTCTTCGGCTTCATTCTGAAGTTCTATATCAGGTATCAACACAGTTTTACCATTTTTTTGATCGACCCTGATTACCTCCATACCCTCTTTATCTAAAATACGTAACTGGTAGTACATATCCGTGATTTCTGATTTAAGCAAAAAATGTCTTATCAGTGCTTGTTTTTCTTTTGGATTAATATTTCCTGAATTATCAAATAAATTGGTAGCATGTTCACCTGCAGCCAATATTTTAAGATCGTCAGTAATCATTTTAATATCACGATTTATGACATCGTGTACATTATGTAACATGGCTCTTTGTTGGTTCTGCAAATCATTTAGACGCATTCCCTTAATAGAGGTGTAGAACAAAATCCCCAAAATAACTAAAATACTAACTAGTAATATCAAATACATTGCTATAGTTTTCCTAGCACGCTTTAATAAAGAAGATGTATGTGATTTATTTTCTGCTAAAAAGCCTTTATGATTTTTTTTATCGTTTTTTTTGTTTTTTTCTATGTCAGTCAAGGTTTAGTTCCTCCTCTCTGCATTCGGCAAGGGTAAGCCATACAAGAATATTCACTGTTATTTAAATTGTTGTTTTCTTGTCAAAATGCGGACTCCTAAAACAATTATAGCATAATTAATTGCCAAAATTGAGTACTCAAAGCTTGAAAGCTTTGATATTTTTTAAGGAAGCAAGACATGATAAAGAAAAAGGCATTTCCACACACAAACAAAGCCACCAACGACCAATGATCGAAGGTGGCTTTGTTATACTTGTAATAGTTAAACTAAAATTAGTTTGAAGTGTTTTTTGAATAAGCTCTAAGCATAGTTGTAGAAGTATAGAGTATAACAATGATTACTAACCATCTTAGCATATCAAGAGGCAATGACTTAACAATGAAAGCTGCAATAAATACAGCAACAATACCTGTGAGTGTGATCGCAACAGAAGCTTTCTTATTATATGCTTGTTCTTTTACAAACTTAACAGATGCTACAGGCATTAAGAAAGCACATGCACCCATCATTATAGGGAATGCTACTGCTGGGGACATGCCTAGGAAGTATACAAGAGCCATTGACGGCGCATAAAGACCAATACCTGCTGTCATTAAAGCTCCAAGGATAAAGTGCCCTACTATACCAATGATTAGGTTAATGCCCGTAAGACCAATCGCTTCTCCTCCGCCAGGCATCCAACCCATTCTTGATGAAAACATCAAAAATGCAGCAACAAAAAGTGCAATACCCATGATTAACTGAATTTTCTTTTCTGGAAGTTTTGCAATGATGCCAGCACCAATCCATGCACCCAAAGTAGCAGCTACTAACATAGCTATTAAGGTTATTGGTTCTACTTCGATAACTGTCATAAAAATGAATGCCATAAGAACAACAGGAATTGTCATTGAAACGTTCAATGTTCCAGGGATAATACGGTCATTAACTTGCTTAAAAGCCTTAAAAAGTGCAGTTGTTGGTGCAAAAGATCCGATACCTAATGTATCGAAGAAATTTGTTGCAAAACCTATAATTCCTGATGTAACGAAGCTTGTCTCCTTTTCCCATTGCTCTTTTTTTGACATAGCATCTTTACCAAAAATAAATCCAAACCAAACAGTAATTGCTGCCAGTACACCTAGTACCATTGTGATTAATGTCATAAAAAATCCTCCTTTTAAATATTTTTTTATTTGCTATAATCTTAACAATGTAGGCCATAAAACCCCACTGTCAAAACTTCATACACATTTTTCTCTTTTTCAACTTGCTAAGCTTCTTAACATAATTCTATTTAAGCATAAAACCATGCTTGAAAGGATCTTCCGGATCAATTACAAAGTGGTTAAAACCAGTAATAAATGCCGAACCTGTAATTTCCGGAACAATCGCATCAAAATCTGCCACTGTCGCTTTACCAACTATTCTGCCTTTAAAAAGCGTTCCAAGAATGCTTTCATAAACAAAAGTTTCGCCTTCTTTCAGTTCCCCTTTTGCAGCAAGAGTAGCTATTTTAGCGCTGGTACCTGTACCACAAGGCGAGCGGTCAACTTGACCTTTGCCAAAGATAACAACGTTTTTGTAGTGTGCATCCGGATGTGTTGCTTTGTCATAGATTTCAACAAGATCAACAGTTCTGATATGGCTAAGCGTTGGATGCTTAATTTCAACAGTTGCATTGATAATTTCTCTGATTTTTAGTGCTAAATCAGTCAACTCATTTAGGTTCTTTGTTTCTACTGTCAAACCTAATTGTTTAGCGTGGATGATTGCAAAAAAACTACCTCCAAACGCAATATCAAGGCTGATTTCTCCGACTTCAGGAAGCTCAATTTTTATATCTCTTTTATAAAGGAAAGCCGGAACGTTGACAATTGAAACTTCTTTAACTTTACCATTTACTACTTGTGCTTTTGTTTTTAGCAGCCCAGCTGGTGTATCCATGACAACTTCTGTAACAGGCTCAACCAGATCAATCATGCCTGTTTCAATTGCAACGGTTACTGCACCAATCGAACCATGCCCGCACATATTAAGATATCCGCCACCATCCATAAAAATGACACCAAAATCTGCTTC
>JAGXRU010000222.1 GCA_018335765.1 Alkaliphilus sp. | reverse complement strand
GGTCTGAGTGGAGAGACTTGAACTCTCGGCCTCTAGAACCCCATTCTAGCGCGCTACCAAGCTGCGCTACACCCAGAAGATTTCTATATATTATTATATATAAATTTGCAAAAAATACAAGGGGCAATTTAAATCAAATTATTACCATCTTATTAGAATGACACAAAAAATTGTTAATTGCAAAACTAACTAACATTTAACAAAAATAGATAGGGAAAACCTCCCTATCTATAATATTATACAAATTAAGCCCCCGCTACCATCGTTAACAATTTTTTGGAGTGTACGCTGTAGCTTTACTCTAGCGTCATCTGGCATCATGAATAACTTATTCTGTAATTGCTCTTTGATCATATCATGTAATGACTTTCCAAACATATTAGTTTGCCAAATTTTTGTAGGGTCAGCTTGAAATTCATCCAGAAGATATTTTAGCAATTCCTCACTTTCTTTTTCAGTTCCTACTAAAGGTGATATTTCAGTAGCTATATCTGCTCGAATAAAATGAAGAGAAGGTGCATTGGCTCTTAGCTTCACACCAAATCTATTGCCGTGTTTAAAAATCTCTGGTTCCTGTAATTCAAGTTCGTCAATACCAGGTGCTACTAATCCATAACCTGTTTCCTTAACACTTATTAGAGCAGTTTCTATTTTATCAAACTCTTTTTTAGCCCTAGAAAAATCTTGTATTAAACCAAACAAATGATAATCTCCTTCAATTTTGCAACCAGTGATTTCCTCTAATACATTATAAAACAATCCTTCTTTTGTTCTCATAGAAATATATGCGATTCCCTGTCCTAATTCTATATCTTTTAAATTTGCACTTGAAATAACATCCACATCTGTAAGCTTTGATAATGAGTTTCTAACGTCATTAATTTTACTGATCTCTTTTCCCCAGAGCTTCACTTCTGAAATAATCTTGTTTTTTAACCAATGATTCTTATCAAGTCCTTCTACCCACCCTGGCAAGTTAATATTAATCTCTTTCATTGGGAATTCAAAAAGTACATTTTCCAAAATATTATTTACATTATCAATACTCATTCTATAACAATCCGCTATAACCACAGGCACATTATATTTACTCTGTATTTGTTTTCTTAAGGTTTCTGTTTCAGATTCATTTGGTTTAGTAGAATTCAAAACCATTATAAAAGGTTTATTTAATTCTTTTAATTCTTTGACTACCCTCTCCTCCGCCTCTAGATAACTGTTTCTATCAATCTCCGTAATGCTGCCATCGGTGGTAATCACTAGGCCTATAGTCGAATGTTCCTTTATAACTTTTCTAGTGCCTATCTCTGCTGCTTCTTCAAAAGGGATTTCTTTTTCAAACCACGGTGTTGTTACCATCCTAGCCTTTCCATTTTCTTCATGCCCCAATGCTCCTTTTACTAAATAACCAACGCAATCCACTAACCTTACTTTAAATTTCGCATTATCCTTCAGCATTAATTCTACGGCTTCATTAGGGACAAATTTAGGCTCAGTAGTCATTATTGTTTTTCCAGCGCCGCTTTGCGGCAACTCGTCATTTGCCCTTTCTTTTCTATATGAGTTTTCAATATTAGGTAATACCAGCAGATCCATAAATCTCTTAATAAAGGTTGATTTGCCTGTTCTAACTGGTCCTACAACTCCAATATAGATATCTCCTTGCGTACGTTCAGATATATCTTTGTATATATCGAATTTCTCCATTTTATAATTCCTCCTTATAATAATAAAAATAAATATAGCGTTAATCTTTAACATCTCTATTTACTGGGATTGGTATTAACAATATATATATATGACAAGGCTATATGGATTATGACTTTGCAGAAATTAAAAAGATATCCATTTCCACGGATATCTTTTTAATCGTTTTCTTTACCATTCAGTTTTTTTATTTAACACAACTTCTTCAATTTCATGAGTTCTACTTCTAATCATTAAGTTAGCTACAGCTTCCTTAGCATTACATCCTTGATATAAAACATTATATATTTCTGTGGTTATAGGCATTTCCACCTGATATTTTACAGATAATTCATATGCTACCTTGGTTGTAATAACTCCTTCTACAACCATTCCGATTGATTCAATAGCTTCTTCTATTTTTTGACCTTGACCTATTTTTATACCACATCTTCTATTTCTACTATGCATACTAGTACAGGTAACAATTAAGTCTCCTATTCCAGATAAACCTGCAAAGGTGCTTATTTCAGCTCCCATTGCTTGACCTAATCTAGCAACTTCACGAATTCCTCTAGTCATAAGAGCAGCCTTTGCATTATCTCCAAACCCAAGCCCTTCTGAAATTCCTGCCCCTATAGCAATAACATTCTTTAATGCTCCGCCTACTTCTACACCTACTACATCTGGATTAGTATATATTCTGAGGCTAGGAGAAATAAAAACGTCTTGTATGTACTCTGCAACTTCTATTTTGCTTGATGCTGCTACCAAGGTAGTTGGCAAATCTCTGCATACTTCTTCAGCATGCGAAGGACCAGATAAAACAACATAAGCATTCTCAGGAACTTCACCTTCAATCACTTGTGATATCCTCAGAAGGGTAGAATTTTCTAAACCTTTTGACGCATTAACTATAATTTGATCTTTATTAATTATTGTTTTAATATTTTGGATAACAGCCCTAATGGATTGAGAAGATATGGTTAGTAAAATTATTTTCGCATCCTTCACAGCTTCATAAATATTATTATACAAAATAATATTTTCTGGAAGGATGACTCCAGGCAAATATTTAATATTTTCTCTATCTGTAAGCATATGACTATACTGGTTTTCATTTCTCATCCACATATTAACAATATGTCCCTTTTTTGATAGAGAGATGGCAAGGGCAGTACCCCAGCTTCCAGCACCTATGACACAAATTCTAATTGTCAATATTTACGCCTCCCATCAAAACACATTATTTTATCCCAGTTTTTTTGCTTAATTTAGACTCAGTACCTTCCATGAGTCTTTTAATATTTGTTCTGTGTCTGATAATAGCCATTGCAGCCATAGAAACGCCAAACAAAAATAATTTTATGCCACTAAATATTAAAAGTATTGGTAATAAGCATATTGCAACTAGGGAACCCAAAGATATATATTTTGTTTTTATAACTACAAGAATACCTACAAGAATACAAATTAGTGCACCAAGAGGGTAG